>JBAPSR010000536.1:0-12241 GCA_049281755.1 Binataceae bacterium (SeqCode) | reverse complement strand
CTCGACTGGGAGATCGCGCAGAGCGGCGATCCGATGCAGGATCTCGGATGGGTCTGCGTCAAGACCTGGCGGTTCGGCGGCCGCGGGCCGGTCGGAGGATTCGGCAAGCGCGAGGATCTGTTCGCCGCATACGAAAAGGCGGGTGGGGCGCGCGTCGATCCCAAAGCCGTGCGCTTCTGGGAGGCGTTTGGCTGCGTCAAGTGGGCGATAGGATGTCTTCGGATGGGAATGCGCGGAATCGAAGAAACCGGAATCGAGCGATGCGCGATCGGCCGGCGCATCGAGGAGCCGCTTTGGGATTTCCTTACTCTGATCGAAGGCCGCGACGAATGAGCGGGAAGGAGGCGATTCGATAGTGCCGCGCAGCATGCCAGATGCGCCGACCCTGCTGGGTGCGGCGGTGAAATATCTCGAAGAAGAGTTGATGCCGACGCTTACGGGGTATCATCGCTTCAAGACCCGCGTGACGATTAACGCGCTCAGCGTCGTACGGCGCGAGGCCGAACTGCGCGGCGCGCAGGCCCGTGCCGAGGCCGAGCGGCTCACCGCGATTCTCGGACACGACGGAGAGCTCGAGGCGCTCAGCGCCGAGCTTGCGCAGCGTATCCGCGAGGGGGCGATCAGCGTCGATGATCCCGCGATGCGTGCGCATGTGCGGCAGGCGCTGGCCGATGCGCTCGCAATTAACAATCCGAAATGGATGGACCGCTAAGCGCGCGACATCTTTGGACAAAGCAACGTGAAATCAAGCATACGAGAAGCTGTGGCCTCGAGGCGGAATCGATTGTTGGGCCTGGCGCTGGCGGTGACGCTCGCCGGATGCGCGGGAGCAACCGTGACGCCCGATTCGAGCGGACCTCCGTTGACAACCGCATCGTCGGTGCGGCCAGGTCGAATAGTGGTGGACGAATTCGCGTTCTCCGCATCGCAGGTTTCCGAAAATACCGCGATCGGCGCGCGAATCCTGAACAGCTTTTCCAGCACTCCGGAAGAGCAGCGCGAGGACGCGATCGGTAAAGAAGCGGCTGACGCGCTGGCCGCGGAGGTTGCCAAGCAGCTCGGCGATCTTGGCTTCACGGTGATTCGCGGAAACGCCACTACGGTCTATGCCGAGGGCGATCTGCTGATCGACGGTGAGTTTCTCAACGTCGATGAAGGCAACCGGTTGCGCCGCCTGGTGATCGGATTTGGCGCGGGCGCCTCGAAACTCGATACTCAGGTGAATGTCTATCGCGTGACCGCCGGCGCGCGCCAATCGCTCCTGCAATTCACCACCCACGCCGACAGCGGCAGGATGCCCGGCGCCGCGGTGACGATGGGCGCAGGTGCGGCGGCCCAAGGCGGAGCAACCGTGGGGATGGCGGCGGCCAGCGCCGGTATGGGCGGCGCGAAGACCTACACTTCGCAGGTCGGCTACCTGAGCGACAAGACTGCCGACCAGGTGGTTGCCTATCTCTCGCAGTACTTTGCTCAGCAGGGATGGATCTCGGCCGATCAGGCGCAGAAGGTGAAGCTGTCTGACGCTCCATGACTCCAGGGCGAGGTCCGGCGTCAGACCACTGTTGCGGTACGACGCGCCTTTATCGTATGAGAAGCGAACTTAACTGGCCGCGGGGAGATCAGATGAAAACCAGAACCTTCATGACCGCAGCAACTTTGGCATTCGCATTCGGGGCGCTGACGATGCTGGGATGCTCGTCGAGCACGCCGCCGCCGCCCGAGGGCACCACACAGCTCGAATTGACTTTTGACCTGTCGAAGTGTCAGCAGCTCGAAGCTGGTCTGTTCAAGTGTCCCGCGGCCGACAAGCCGATTTGCAGTCCCGACTACAATGGTTCGCAGGCTGCGCAATGCGTTCGGATCGGGCACAAGGGCAGCGTGTTTGTCTCCAGTCCCGGGAACCAATGAGCTCGACTCTATCGTGAGCAACCAAAGCGCGCGGGTGCCGGGACCGGCACTCGCGCGTTTTCATATCACGCTCGAAGATGTGTGGACGATTCACAATCACGCGCCGCGACGGGGCCGCGCTCGCGGCTGAGTTGGGCGTCACCAGCGATTCGCTTGCCGACTATCGCCCACGCTACAACATCGCGCCGACGCAACCCTACTTCATAGTTCGTCTCGAATACGAAAATCGCAAAGCCGAGGCCGCGCGTTGGGGACTGGTCAATCGATCGGCGAAGGACGCGAGCCAGGCCGCGCGGTTTATCAATGCGCGCGCCGAGAGCCTCGAGGTGCGGTCCGCGTTTCGCGAGGCATTCCGCAAGCGGCGCTGCGTGATTCCCGCCGACGGGTTTTTCGAATGGACCGGTCCCAAGACCGCCCGGCGTCCGATCTGGTTTCATCGCGGCGACAGCGGCCTGCTTTTGTTTGCCGGCCTTTATGAAGCGTGGCAGAAGGAGCCCGGCATTTGGGAGACGACCTTTACCATCATTACGACCGCCGCGAATGCGACGATGGCGCCGTATCACGATCGGATGCCGGTGATTCTTCCCGATGCGCGCGCCGACGACTGGATGAATCCGCTGTGTCCCGACGCGATGGCGCTGAAGCCGATGCTGGCGCCGGCGCCCGACGATCTTTTGCTCACCACGCCGGTGTCACCGCGGCTTAACAATCCCAAGTTTGATTCGCCCGAGTTGCTGGAAGAGACGCACTGACGCGGCAACTGCCGCGCGATCCAAGATCGTCGCTTGAAACCACGCCATCGCGGCGCTACGGTTCGCAGTTATCCGCTTTGCGAGGGCGGGCTGAACCTCGATGTCAGGCATACCCACACTGAATCCGTTTTCGCCTCAGGCCGCATCGATCTACCATTTGTTCATCGCGATTCTGCTGGTGATGCTCGCGATCTTCGCGCTGGTCGCGACGCTGATGACGGTTGCGATAGTGCGCTATCGCGACCGCGAGGGCGCCGCCGATGCGCGCCAGGAGTTCGGTAACGCGCGGCTCGAAATAATCTGGACGGTGGTTCCCGCTCTCTTGCTGATCGTGATTTTCGGTTTCACGGTCCGCACCATTCATGCGTCGGATCCGCCGGTCGCCGGGCACGTGCCTGATCTGCGCGTAACCGGCCATCAATGGTGGTGGGAGGCCGACTATCCCGCGTCCGGAGTTGTCACCGCCAATGAGATTCACATCCCGACTGGCCGCCCGATTCTGATCGATGTCGAAGCCGCCGACGTGATTCACGATTTCTGGGTGCCGGAGTTGGGGCGCAAGATCGACGCGATCCCGGGGCATCCGAATCACATCTGGATCAGCGCCGACAAACCCGGCGTGTATCTTGGAACCTGCGCCGAGTTCTGCGGCAATCAGCACGCGTGGATGCGGATCGTCGTGATCGCTCAAACCCCCGCGGACTTCGCAGCGTGGCAGCGCGATCAACTCGCGGTGCCTGCGGTTCCGACCGCCGGCATCGCCGCGCAAGGCGCGCAGATTTTTCGCGACCAGACTTGCATCAATTGCCATACGGTTGCCGGCACCTTGGGCAACCAGCGGATCGGTCCGGATCTGACTCATCTGGTGAGCCGCGGCACGATTGCGGCCGGAGCCGCCGCAAACACTCCCGCCAATCTTCTCAAGTGGCTCGAAGATCCGAACTCGATCAAGCCTGAAACTCACATGCCGAACTTCCAGCTCGGCGACGCGCAAGCGAACGCGCTGGTCGCCTATATGGAGACGCTCAAGTGAGCGGCCTGGCGCTCAGGACCCGCGCCGGCGAGCCGAGCGAGGACGCGGCCCGCAGGGGGCTGCTCGCCTGGGTCGCATCGGTCGATCACAAGCAGATCGGGATCATGTACATGCTCTCGTCGCTGCTGTTCTTCGGAATCGGCGGGATCGAGGCGCTCTTGATCCGGATTCAACTGGCGGTGCCGAACAATCATTTTCTGGGGCCCGACACCTTCAACCAGGTCTTCACGATGCACGGCACGACGATGATCTTTCTGGTCGTGATGCCGATGCTGGCGGGGATGTCGATTTACGCGATTCCGCTGATGATCGGGGCGCGCGACGTGGCGTTTCCGCGGCTGAACGCGATGAGCTTCTGGCTCCAGCTATTCGCCGGCGTTCTGCTCTATTTCAGTTTCTTCGCCGGCGGTGCGCCGAACGCCGGATGGTTCAGCTACACACCGCTGTCCGAGCCCGCGTTCTCGATCTCCAACGGACTGACCTACTGGGTGCTCGCGCTGACCTGCCTCGGAATCAGCTCGATCGCGGGCGCGATCAACATGATCGTGACGATCGTGATGCTGCGCGTGCAGGGCCAGACGATCCGGCGGCTGCCGCTGTTCGTCTGGATGACTCTGGTCAACTCGTTTCTGATTCTGATGGCGCTGCCGGTCCTCAATGGCGCGCTGGTGATGCTGCTGGCGGACCGGCTGCTCAACTCGCATGTCTTCGCGCCGGCGTTCGGCGGCTCGGCGCTATTGTGGCAGCACTACTTCTGGGGCTTCGGGCATCCCGAGGTTTACATCATGGTTCTGCCCGCGTTCGGGATGATCTCGGAAGTCATTCCGGTGTTCTCGGGCAAGCCGATCTATGGCTACGGATTCGTCGCCGCATCGACGGTCGCGATCGCATTCCTGTCCTTCACCGTATGGGCGCATCACATGTTCGCGGTCGGCATGGGCAACGTCTATGACCTGTTCTTCGTCTTCACCAGCATGTCGATCGCGGTGCCGACCGGGGTCAAGATTTTCAACTGGACTGTGACCCTCTACCACGGAAGGATCCGGTTCACGACCTCGATGATGTTCGCGCTGGGCTTTATCGTGATGTTCACGATGGGCGGACTCACGGGGGTGAGCTTCGCGGTGATTCCGATCGATTGGCAACTCACCGACACCTACTACCTGGTCGCGCATTTTCATTACGTGCTGTTCGGCGGAACGGCGCTCGCGATCTTCGCGGGACTCTACTACTGGTTTCCAAAGATGTCGGGCCGGATGCTCGATGAGCGGCTCGGCATCTGGCATTTCTGGCTCACGCTGATCGGATTCAACCTCACGTTCTTTTTGATGCATCCGCTCGGCATGATGGGGATGCCGCGGCGGGTGTACACCTATCCCGACCTGCCCGGCTGGGCGCTCCTGAACATGCTTTCGACCATCGGCGCGTTCATCCTGCTCGCCTCGGTGCTGGTGTTTCTGTGGAACGTGTACGTGAGCCTCGCGTCGGGCAAGGTTGCGGGCGACAATCCGTGGGATGCATGGACGCTCGAATGGGCGACCTCGTCACCGCCGCCGCCGGAGAATTTCACGCTGGTGCCTCCGGTGCATGGGCGGCGTCCGCTCTGGGATTTGAAGCATCCCGACCGCGCCGATGAGCGCGTCGCGGCCGCGGCGGGCGAGGGATAGGGCGATGCGCAAGGCGAAACTCGCGGTGAGCCTGTTCATCCTGTCAGAGGCAAATTTCTTTTTGCTGCTGATCATCGCGTACGTGTTTTATCATTCGTATCCCGGTCCCGGACCGACCGCGGCGACCGCGCTCAATCCGCTGCGCACGGGACTCTTCTCGATTGCGCTGTTCGCGAGCAGCGCGACCATGATCATGGCGGCCAAAAACTACCGCGCGCGGGCGCATCGCGCCACGCTCGCGTGGCTCGTCGTGACCGTGATTCTCGGCGCGCTGTTCCTGTCGGGGCAGGCGCTCGAATACGTCGGGCTCTATCAGCACGGCGTGGCGGTGAATCGCAATCTGTTCGCGACCACGTTCTTTACGCTGACCGGATTTCATGGCCTGCACGTTTTCATCGGCCTGGTCGCGATCGCGATCGTCGCGGGACTTGCCGCGACCGATCGCCTGGCAGGCAGCGAGCGCGAGGCCGACGCTTTCGAGGCGGTCGGGATCTATTGGCATTTCGTCGATGCGGTATGGGTCGTGATTTTCAGCATCATTTACCTGTGGGCGATCCTGTGAACGCAAGCGGCAACCTGCTGCGCGCGTGGGATTTCGATCCGTCGATCGTGATCGGATGTATCGCGCTGCTCGCGGCGTATGCCTTCGCGCATCGCGGCGATTATTCGCGCGCGCCGTGGTTCGTTGCGGGTGTCGCCGCGATGTTCCTTGCGCTGGTCTCTCCGCTCGATGCGCTTTCGGACCAGTACCTGTTCAGCGCGCACATGCTGCAGCATCTGATTCTGATCCTGATCGCGCCGCCGCTCCTGATTCTCGGCCTCTCGGAAAAATTTGTGCGCTCGATCCTAGAGGTGCCGGTGCTCGCGCGGATCGAGCGGATATTGGCGACGCCCGCGATCGCGTGGACGCTCGCGATGGCAGTCCTGTGGATCTGGCACTGGCCCGCGCTCTACGACGCAACGCTCGCGGACGAGAACGTGCACATCTTCGAGCACCTGTGTTTCCTTGTGACCGCGACGATCTTCTGGTGGCCGATCTTCGCGCCGATCGCGCGCGCCCAGATGGAGCCGATGATCGCGATCATCTATCTGGCGACCGCGATGGTGGCGAACAGCGTGCTGGGGATTCTGCTCACCTTCGCGCAGCCCGGTCTCTATTCCGCGTACCTGCATCCGGCCGACTCGCTCGGGATCCTCACCATGCTCCGGGACGGATGGGGCCTGACGCCGGCGGTCGATCAGCAGCTCGGCGGGCTGCTCATGTGGGTGCCGGGTGGGATGGTATTTCTGGGTGCGATTATGTTTGTGATGGCGCGGTGGTATTCGGAACCGGAGGTGCGCAGTCGCACCGCGGGTGTTGGCGCGATCGGGAGGATGAACTGATGCCGTCGGATACAGATCAGATCGACGCGAAAGCCGCCCAAGGCTGGACCGCGCCGAAGCCCGAGCGAGTGCCCGCGCCGACCTATCAGCCCGCGGTGATGGCGCTCGGGATCACGTTCGGGGCGTTCGGGCTTGTCACCTCGTACGCTTTTTCCGCGGTGGGGTTGATTCTGATTGCGTTCGCGCTATCGCGCTGGATTGGGGAGTTGGTGCATGACGAGTGACGACGAAAATCGCGCGCCTGCGCCGGCCGGCGACGCACTTAGTCCGGAACGCCGCGCCTTTGTGGTCCGGCTCTCGCTCGGCTTGATGGGACTTGCGGCTGCGCTGGTCGCGGTGCCGATCGTGGGATTCCTGATCGGTCCGCTGATCAAAAAGTTTCCCGATATCTGGCGGCCGATCGGCAAGGCCGAGAGTTTTGCGGTCGGCAAAACCGTGCTGGTTTCATTCCGCGATCCTTCACCGCTGGCATGGGCCGGGGTCACCGCGGAAACCGCCGCGTGGCTGCGCCGCGACGCGAGCGGAGAGTTCACCGCGTTTGCGGTTAACTGCACGCATCTCGGATGCCCGGTCAGGTGGCTCCCGGACGCGAACCTGTTCATGTGTCCGTGCCACGGCGGCGTGTACTACTCCAACGGCACCGTCGCCGGCGGACCTCCGCCGCTTCCGCTGTTTCAGTATCCGGTGAGAGTCAACAACGGGATGGTCGAGATTCGGACCAGCGCGGTGCCAATCGGATGAATGCGATAGTGCGCGCCGCGATGAGACTGGTTGAGCCGCTGGTCGACGCGTTCGAGGAGCGCACCGGCCTGATCAAGATGATGGGCGATCTCGCGCGGCATCCGGTCCCGCCCGACACCGGATGGTGGTACGTGTTCGGCAGCGCGACGCTGGTCGCATTCATGATCCAGGTGGTGACCGGGATTGCGCTTTCCACGTCGTACATCTCGTCGAGCGGCGACGCGTATCAAGCTCTGCAATTCATCACGACGCAGGCGCTCTTGGGAAACCTGCTGCGCGGGATGCATTACTTCGGCGCCTCCGCGATGGTCCTGCTGGTCGGGATTCATATGACGCAGGTCTTCATCATGGGCTGCTACAAGTACCCGCGCGAGTTCAACTGGGTGACGGGAGTGGTGCTCCTGTTCCTGACGCTCGCGATGGGATTCACCGGGCAGCTTCTGCGCTGGGATCAGAACGCGGTGTGGTCGATCGTGGTTGGAGCGGAGCAGGCCGGGCGGATGCCGATAGTCGGCACGATGATGGCGCATTTTCTGTTGGCCGGGAAAACCATCGGCGGCGCCACGCTCTCGCGATTTTTCGCGTTCCACGTGTTTTTCATTCCGGCGATTATTTTCGCGGTGGTCGGAATTCATCTCTACCTGGTGATGCACGACGGAATCTCGGAACCGCCGGTCGCCGGAGAGCCGGTCGATCCCGCGACTTATCACAAGAAGTACGACGAGCTGGTGGAAAAGCACGGGGTGCCGTTCTGGCCCGACGCCGCGTGGCGCGACGTGGTCTTCTGCGTCGCCGTGGTGATCGCGATTGTCACGCTCGCCGCGATTTTCGGACCGCCCAAACTCGGGCCGCCACCCAACCCGAGCCTGCTCGCGCGCGACCCCGCGCCCGACTGGTATCTGCTCTGGTACTTCGCGCTGCTGGCGCTCATCCCGCACAAGATGACGACGCCGGTGATCCTGCTCGCGCCGCTGGTCGGAGTGATCGTCCTGTTGATCGTTCCGATCGTATCGAACAAGGGCGAGCGGCATCCGCGCAACCGGCCGTGGGCGGTGGGCGCGGTGATCGCGATCGTCATGATGATCGCGACTCTGTGGGTCGAGGCGATTCGCGAGCCGTGGTCGCCGGACTTCACCGCGCAACCTCTCTCCGCCGAAATCGTGGGCGTGAGCGAAGGTCCGATCGCCAACGGCGCGAAGCTGTTCCACGAAAAGGGATGCGAGTTCTGTCACGCAATCTCCGGCAACGGAGGTCATCGCGGACCCGACCTGAGTTTCATCGGCGACCGCCTGACCAAAGACGATCTGACGATTCGAATTATGAACGGCGGTTACAACATGCCGGCGTACGCGGGAAACCTGACCCCGGCGGATCTCGAAGATCTGGTAATCTTCCTCGGCTCGCGCAGGCATCCGGGCGCCGCGGTCGGCTCGGCTGAATCGGGCGGAAAATAAAGCCGCGGACGGGAAGCTCAGCTCTTGTCGCGTGACCCGTACGAGACTGAAAGCCCCGCGCGCGCGTCCGACTGGATTCCGTATTGGGGAATCGGATAGCGCAAGCCGTTGGCCGCGAGCCGCTTCATCCCCTCGATCGCCTTGGGCACGAACTCGGGCGGCGTCGCCAGCAGTAACTCGTCGTCGAGCACGCCGCCGTAGCGGCGCTCCGCATAGCAGGGAATCGAGAGGCTCGGCTCGCGCGTTCTAAGCGCGCGGCCCCAGGAATCCGCGCAGGCCGATTCGCCGACGACGCCCCAGTTGAATTTTTTGTAGCCGGCCCATTGCAGGCCGTTGATGAACAGGATCATCTGGCCCGGCGTCGCGTAGATGAGGCAGATGTCCGGCGGGTTCAGCCGCCCCGACGCAAGCGGCGCAACCGCCATCGCGGTGTAGCGGCCATACGCGACGGTGTCCATCGCGCGCTGATGGGCCGCGGAATCCTCGAGGGTCTTAAACCATACGCCCGCCATCGCCTTGCCGGAGAGCCATTCGTCGTTCTGCGGATGAAGTCCGATGACGGCGCCGCATTGCGGTCCGACCAAATCCTTCGCCGTGATTCCGACGGTCCATCCCAGGCGCGCAGCCTGCGCGACGATCTGGTCGGTGGTGTGGATCGATTTCGGCCGGCGGATTTTCGGGATCGCTTCCATCTCCTCGACCGTCGCGTAGAGCTTCATCCCGATCGGCGTGGTGCGCAGCCGGAGCAGCCGGTTGAGGTCGTCGATGATCGCAGTCCAATCGAAATCTGATGGTGTGGATGGACTCGCGGATTTGTCGTCGGCAGTAGGTTCGGGCATGCCTGTTTCCTTCTTCGAGTTATCGCGCGTGCGGCGGTTGAGTATTGCGGTTAGTGATTCGGGATATACCGCACGGCGATGCGAAATAGCGAACCGCGGCGCCAATATTTTGTCGGTATCGCGGCCGATTTGTGACCGCTCGATTCCGTGCGCGAAATTCGTCTCGCTACGCTGAGTTGCAATTACTAGCCAAACTGTCCGCAAGCGACTCACACAATCCGGCACATATCTTGGATTTCGGGGAAGGACCGGAAGCCCGAGACATAAACTGCTATGCCCGACAATCCGATCCGCGTCCTCCTGATCGAAGACAATCCCGCCGACGTGCCGCAGGTCATCAACGCGCTGACCGAGGGCTCCGAAGCGCGGTTCGCGGTGACCGTCGCGGCTCGGCTCGATGCAGCTCTCGAACGTCTGCGCGATGATCACTTCGACCTCGTGATTCTCGATGCCACGCTGCCCGATTGCCCGGCCGAGCAGGCGCTCGCGCGCATCGCCAGCACGGCGCCTCGGCTGCCGATCGTGGTGCTGAGCGCGCTCGACGACGAACGCCTGCGCCGCGAGAGTATCAAGCTCGGCGCGCAGGATTATATCGTCAAGCCGCAGCTCGGGCGGCGGCGGCTGGTCCGGTCGGCGCTGAACGCGATCGAGCGCAAACATCTCGAGGCGGAAATCGTCCGCGCTCGCGACGACGCGCTGGAAGCGGTGAGTATGAAATCCGCCTTTCTTGCCAACATGAGCCACGAGATTCGCACCCCGATGAATGCGATTGTCGGGATGACCAGGATGCTGCTCGACACCTCGCTCAATTCCGATCAGCGCGAATTCGGCGAGGTGGTATGGTCGAGCGCGCATTCCCTGCTGCGCATCATCAACGACATCCTGGACTTCTCGAAAGTCTCCGCGGGCAAGCTGCGGCTCGAAGAGATTGACTTCAGCCCGACTGAGACCCTCGAGAGCGTGATCGGTCTGTTCGCCGAGCAAGTGCAGCGAGCCGAGATCGAGCTCGCAACCTTCGTCGATAGCGCGGTACCGGCGCATCTGCGCGGCGATCCGGTGCGACTGCGGCAGGTGCTGGTCAACTTGATTGGCAATGCGATCAAGTTCACCGACGCAGGCGAAGTCGCGGTGACGGTCGAGTGCGTCGGCGCGTCGAGCGCGGATGCGACGTTGCGGTTTTCGGTCCGCGACACCGGCCCGGGCATTCCAGTTGACGCGCAAAGCTCTCTGTTCCAGGCATTCTACCAGGCCGACGGCTCGACCGCGCGGCGTCATGGCGGGACCGGACTCGGGCTTGCGATCTCGGCTGAGATCGCCGCGCGAATGGGCGGCGAGATCGGGCTCGAAAGCGTCCCGGGGCAGGGCTGCAATTTCTGGTTCACCGCGCGCTTCCGGCTCGGAGCAAGCGACGCCGAAACCGCTCGTGGACCGACGAATGATTTGCGCGGACGCAGCGTCGTGCTCTGCGCGCCCGAGACGCTGGGCGCGCGCTTTCTGGCCCGGCAGATGAATTCGTGGGGAGTCAGATGCGAGCGGGCGATCACTGCGGAGCAGACGCTCGCGATCGTCTCGGAGTCGATGCCTGCAGGCCAGGTGGACGCGATTCTGATCGATTGCAATCTGGCAGGAATGGAAGGGCTTGCGCTGGCGCGCCAGCTTTCCGCGCACACTCGTTTTGCCGGAACACCGATGCTGGGAATCTGCCACCTGGGCAGACGCCCGGACGGCGCCGCGATGCGCTCGGCCGGGATGCTTGCCGCGCTGGCCAAGCCGGTGCGACAGTCCGAGTTGTCGAGTTGGCTCCATACCGCGATCGCAAGCAAATCGGCAAGTAAATCTGATCGTCCGCAAGCGGACTTGGCTGCAGGCGCGCCGCGGCGCGAGACCCAGCTCAAGCCGTTTCGCGAGATAGCTGTATCGTTCCCGCGCGAGGCGCGCGAGCGGGCGCGGATCCTGCTGGTCGAGGATCATCCGGTCAATCGCAGAGTGGCGCTCAAGATGCTCGAGCGATTGGGGTGTCGCGCGCAGTCCGTGACCAACGGGCGCGAGGCGCTCGAGGCGCTGGCGCATACCGCGTACAACATCGTGCTGATGGATTGCCAGATGCCCGAGATGGACGGGTATGAAGCGACGCGCGAGATTCGGCGCCAAATCGGCGGCACGGCCAAAATCGCGATCATCGGGTTGACCGCGCACGCGCTCGCCGGCGATCGGCAGAAATGCCTTGACGCCGGGATGGACGATTATCTGAGCAAGCCGTTTCTGCCCGAGGATCTGGCCGCGATGCTGTCGCGATGGCTGCCGGGCGCTGACGGTGCGGTGGCGATCGAAGCGCCGCGGCGCGAAGCGGCGAGCGACACGACCGATGCCGAGGCTGCGGCGGTCGATCCTGCGGCGCTGCGCAATCTCGAAGCGGCGGCGGACGACGGCCCCGAATTCGTGCGCCAGCTTATCACCGTGTTCC
>JBAPSR010000535.1:0-2327 GCA_049281755.1 Binataceae bacterium (SeqCode) | reverse complement strand
GGCTCTGATCCGCGGTCGATCAAGACCACGGCGCGCCGCGAAGGCGACCAGTGGGTGATCAACGGGCACAAATGGTTCACCTCAAACGGGTTCCGCGCCGACTTCCTGATCGTGATGTGCCGAACCGAAGGGAAAGGCGCGGACAACGGCCGCATGACTCAGATCATCGTGCCCAAGAATACTCCCGGCCTTCGCATCGTCCGCGGCGTCGAGGTCTGGGGCCATGCGAGCGACCACTGTGAGATCGTTTACGACGACGTGCATGTGCCGCTGAGCAACCAGCTCGGCCAGGCGGGCTCGGGCCATCAGGCCGCGCAGGATCGCCTCGGGGCGGGTCGCGTCTATCACTGCATGAACTCGATCGGGCAGATGTGGCGGGCTTTCGACTTGATGGTCGATCGCGCCACTACGCGCGAAGTGCACGGCGGCAAGCTCGAGACCAAGCAGTTCATCCAGGGGTTCATCGCCGACTCCTATATCGACATCCAGGCCGCCCGCTTGATGACCATCCATTGCGCCGAGCGAATGGACAGCGGCACCGACCCGCGCACGGACATCTCGGCGATCAAGGTCTTCGTCCCGGCGGCCTACGAGCGGGTGGTGGACCGCGCGATCCAAGTGTGGGGCGCGGCGGGCGTTTCCGGCGACTTGCCGCTCGCCGCCATGTACCAGGGAGCCAGGACGCTCCGGCTCGCGGACGGTCCGGACGAGGTCCACAGGATCCTGATCGCGAAAAACGTACTGAGCCGTTATCACACCGGTGAAAGCTGGGATTTTGGAAACTGATTGCGAACGCTGAGACGAGCGAAGATTCTCGGTCCGGCCGAAGAACCTTAAAGTTCGCGGCGGCCGGAAAGGGCGCTGGTCAGCGTGGCGGAGTCGCTGTATTCGAGGTCGCCGCCTGCCGGGAGACCGCGCGCAAGGCGGGTTGCTTTGACCCCGAGTGGGCGCAGCGTCTTGGCGATATAGAGCGCGGTCGCTTCGCCCTCGACGGTTGCGTTGGTTGCGATAATCACCTCGCGCACAGAAGCCGGCGGGCTCACGCGCGCGACCAGTTCTTTGAGCTTCACGTCGTCGGGTCCGATTCCGTCCAGCGGCGCGATCGCGCCGTGCAGCACGTGATAGACGCCGCCGAAGCTGCGCGCGCGCTCGATCGCCATCAGATCGGCGGGGCCTTCGACCACGCAGATCATGTCGCGCTCGCGCGCGGGGTCGTCGCAGATCTGGCAGCGCGGATTATCCGACAGCCCGTAGCATTGGTCGCAGAGTCCCACCCGCTCTTTCATTTCGAGCAGCGACTCAGCCAGCGCGATCACCTGGTCACGCGGCCGATTGAGCAGATTGAAGGCAAGGCGCGACGCGGTCTTCTCTCCGATTCCGGGCAGGCGCGAGAGCTCCTTCACCAGCCGCGTCATCGCCGGCGGAAGTCCGTCGCCGCGTTTGAGGTTGTCGGTCGCCATCGCGGATTAGATCAGTCGCTGCCGAAGCCGGGAAATTTCAGTCCGCCTACCGGCCCGAGCTTGGCCATCTCTTCGGCGACCATCTCTTGCGCGCGTCTTAGGCCTTCGTTGACCGCAACGACGATCAGGTCTTCGAGCATCGCCTTGTCGTTGTCTGCGAGCAGCGATGCATCGATTTCGATTTTGCGCACGCGCATCGCGCCGTCCACGGTTGCGCGGATCATCCCGCCGCCCGACTCCGCCGTGACGACGCGCTCGGCGGCCTGCGCCTGCATGTCCTTGAGCTTGTCCTGCAGAGCCGCGGCCTGCTTCATCAGTGCTGATAGATCGAGTTCTGCCAATTCACTTACTCCTCGGCCCGATTGATAGAGTTGACGCAAACCGGGTCAATCGCGCGGCTCGGCATCATCATTTGTAATCTCATCCGGGATTTCGTCGCGAGAATCCGCGTAGGCGCCGATCACTTCAGTGGCCGCGATTTGCGCGACAGCAACCGCCGCGCGAACTTCTACGAAGCGCGCCTCGAGCGTTTCGAGGACGCGCTCGACGACCGGATCGGCGAAAAGTGCGGCGCGTTCCTCGGGCGAGGTCGAGACTCGGCGCGTGGCCGCCGCGGCCGGTATCGATGGTGTGGCGCCATTCGCGGTGACTTTTGTGACCGGTGCGGCGGCCTCGGCAATGCTGGTATCGCCGCTCCCACTATTGGTCCGCGGCGCAGCGGCGATCGACGCCGTGGCCGATGCCGGTGTTGCCGGCGCGGCATTCACCGCGACGATCTCGGCGCGAATCGCGCGGCCAAAAAAATCCGACGCGATCTCCGCAATCACGGCGCGATTATCGGCGAGATAACGGACATAGATATCGCTC
>JBAPSR010000534.1:0-3291 GCA_049281755.1 Binataceae bacterium (SeqCode) | reverse complement strand
AACAACTCGGCGAGCGTCCGCGCCGCGCCGATCATCGCGACCGGCTCGCGCTTCCATACGTTGGCGATTCCGGTGCCCACGACGAGCCGGTCCGTGACGTTCAAGATATGCGCGGCCAGCGCGAAGGGATCGCGCCCGAAGGCTTCGGGAAACCAGAACGAGCCGTAGCCGAGTTGTTCGAGCTTGCGCACGAATCCCGCGATCTGGTTTCCGGTCAGCGAATCGGTGAGGGCGAATGCTCCGGGCGTGGTCAAATCCATGATTAGCTCCGATGCGAGCTGCGCGATTCGCAGTCGGCCACCACGAATATCACAAATGACTTAAGCGTGCCCGGCGAGTAGGCTCTGCGGCAATCTGATTGGAAAGGAGAGCCTGCTATGGACATGAGCCTTCCGCGTCGTCTTTGCGCCGAGTTTATTGGCACCTTCTGGCTGGTCCTGGGCGGATGCGGTGCCGCAGTACTGGCTGCTGGGTTTCCCAGGACCGGGATTGGCTTTCTGGGCGTAGCGCTCGCGTTCGGGCTCACGCTGCTGACGATGGCGTATGCGATCGGGCATATCTCCGGATGCCATATCAATCCGGCAGTCACCTGCGGACTATGGGCCGGCGGCCGTTTTCGCGGCGCCGACGTAGTGCCCTACATCATCGTGCAGGTGCTGGGCGGTATATTGGCCGCGGCCGTCCTCTACGTAATCGCAAGCGGCGCGCCGGGCTTCACGCTCCTCAACGGCTTCGCGGCCAACGGCTACGGCGCCCACTCGCCGGGAGGCTACAGCCTCGCATCGGCGGCGGTGTGCGAAGTGGTGATGACCCTGATGTTCCTGTTCGTCATCATGGGCGCGACCGACATCCGCGTGACCGCCGGATTTGCGCCGATTCCAATCGGATTGGTGCTGACCTTGATTCATTTGATCAGTATTCCTGTCACCAACACCTCGGTTAATCCGGCGCGCAGCACCGGGCCTGCGATTTTCGTCGGCGGATGGGCGATCGAACAACTTTGGCTGTTCTGGCTCGCACCGATCGTGGGCGGCGTGCTCGGAGGTCTGATATATCGGAGCCTTGCTTCTGAACCGTTGGCGGATGCGGTGGCTCGGCTGGACTCGGGCCTCGCGTATGATCCTCCGCCGCAGTGACAGGTTCGAGCGGACCGGAGCATACGGATGTTCGATCACGTCGGAATCGTATTTCGAGAGCTCAAATCCAGCGGCGCATTCTATCGCCGCGTACTCGAGCAAATCGGGATCAAGCTGCTGGAGGATCATACCCAGTCCGACGGTACCGGATGGCTGGTGTTCGGCAGCGGGGCGAAAGAGGCGCCGTTCTTCGTGGTGGCCGCCGGGCGGCCGTCGTTCTGGACCGCGCCGAATACGGCGGCCGCCAGTCCGGCGCACGTCGCGTTTCGTGCTCCTTCGCGCGCGGCGGTGGATCGCTTTCATGCCGTCGGCCTTGAGTGCGGAGCGACCGACAATGGCGCGCCGGGAGTCCGGCGCGAGTGCTATTACTGCGCATTCCTGATCGATCAGGACGGCAACAATATAGAAGCCGGCGTTTATAGCGATTAGCGGTCGGGGGGAGCGGGCCTCAGATCGGGACACCCCCGGAGGAGCCCTGATTGCGGAGGCCGATGCGCAGTGTCACAGTGTGGTGCCCGCTAACGCTGCCGGTGATATTGAGTCGCATCACCATCACCGCACAGTGTTATCTGGGGAACACTGGATCGTATCTCCAGTAGGGTCCATACTGGAAAGTCCGCAGCTTGCCTCCCAGCCGGCGTCGATGGGCTCCGAGCGAGCAAAGAAGGTCCTTGATGCCAATATCCCGTACGATGCGCGAGAAGATGTATCGCACATATCTCGAGTTTTTCGAGTCCGCGGAACGCAAACGGCGATGGAGTCTGTTCGACGATATCCCGTGGGACAAGCTCGATTCTGCGCACAACAGCGAGCGCAGCGCCGCGTGTATCGAGACCTACTGCGCTGAGGAATTCTACCTGCCCGATTACAGCGCGCGAGGAATGGATCTGGTGCGCTCGATGTTCGGCGCGGCGTGGTTCTCGGCATGCTGGAGTTACGAGGAATCGAAGCATGGAGTCGCCTTTCGCGAGTATCTGACGCGTTCGGGCCTGCGCACCGAGCAGGAGTTCGCGGATTTCGAGGATCGGATTTTCGCGCGCGCATGGGAACTGCCGTTCGCAACTCATCGCCAGATGGCCTGCTACGGCGCGTTGCAGGAAGCCGCCACCTGTATCGCCTATCGCGCACAGCGCGAGGCGGCCAGCCGCGACGGTAACCCCGTCCTCGAAGCGATCTTTTCCTTCATCAGCCGCGATGAAGCCGCGCACGCGCGTTTCTATCGCACGATGATCGAGTTCGAGATGGAAGAAGATCGGGTCGGCACGCTCGGCGATTTCGCGCACGTCCTGGCGAACTTCAAGATGCCGGGCGACGGGCTCATCCCCAACTACCAGGAACGCCTCAAAACCTCCGGCGCCGGCATCAGCCCACGCTCCTTCCTTGAGAACGGCGTGCTTCCGATGATCAAGGCGATCGGAACGACGCGCGCCGAACTCAAGCAGGCGCTGAGCCGAATCGCGCCCATCTTAGTGGCAGTTCCCGCTACCGCCTGAGCGTCCAACTCTCCGTTCCCTGACCGCTTCCGATAGCCGCTCAGGCACCCGGCGCGCTAATCTTGCGCTCGATGCCGAGAGCTGAAAATCGCACGAAGATTGGCCCACGCGCGCGCGACCTCGGCATCCCGTTCGAGGGCGCAACCGGGCCGCTGAACTCCATCACTGATGTAGCCGGAGTCGAAGTCGGCCACGCGACGATAGTCCGCGGCAGCGGAAAGCTCGCCGTCGGACGCGGCCCGGTCCGCACCGGCGTGAGCGCAATCCTGCCGCGCGGACGCCGCGGCGGCGCCCCGGTCTTCGCTGGATACTTCGCGCTTAACGGCAATGGCGAGATGACCGGGACGGCATGGATCGAGGAGTCGGGCGTTCTGTCGTCACCGGTGATGATCACGAACACGCACAGCGTCGGCGTAGTGCGCGACGCGGTGATTGCGTGGCAACTCCGCGCAGGACAGATGACCCAGCCGTGGTCTCTGCCTGTAGTCGCCGAAACCTGGGACGGCTACCTGAACGATATCAACGGCTTCCACGTGAAGCCGGCGCATACGTTTGCGGCGCTCGAGAGCGCGCGGCCCGGGCGCGTCGCCGAAGGATGCGTGGGCGGCGGCACTGGGATGATTGGCTATGGCTGGAAGGGCGGAATCGGCACGGCGTCGCGC
>JBAPSR010000533.1:0-13825 GCA_049281755.1 Binataceae bacterium (SeqCode) | reverse complement strand
GCGCAGGATATGGCGCGCGCCGCACTGGGATTCGGGATGCCGCCGTCAACCCCGGACCGCGCCGATCACGATCTGATCGCGATGCTGGAGCAGGCGCGCGACGCGCTGGGCGCTCGCGATTCGGCGCTGCACGCGATGATCCTCGCGCGGATGTCGGTCGAATATTTCTGGGCGCACGACCCGCGCCGCTTCGAGCTCTCGCACCAGTCGGTCGAGATCGCGCGGCGCTCCGGCGACCCGGCGACCTTGCTCTACGTTCTGTACGCGCGCCACACGGCGGTATGGGAGCCCGACAATCTGGAAGAGCGGCTTGCGATCGCGAGCGAAATAATCGCGCTCGCCGGACAGACCGGAAATCGGCGCTGGGCGCTCAGGGTCTGGGGCCTGGGCGCGCACTACATGCGCTTTGCCGATCTGCTCGAAGCAGGAGATATTCCGGCGGTCGATCGCGAGATCGCTCAGTACTCCCGCCTCGCCACCGAGCTGCGGCAGGATCTCGGATACGAAGAGCTGATCCGCGCCACGCGCGCCCTGATGGACGGGCGTTTCGACGAGGCCGAGCGGCTGGGCGTCAAGACGCTGGAAGTCGCGATGCACCTGGAGCGGCGTCTCGGTCCGTTTCGTGCCGCGGTCAATTCGCAATTGCTGATCCTGCGCCGCGAGCAGGGACGGATCGCGGAGCTCGAGCCCGTCCTCCGCGGCAACCTGGCGCGAACTCCCCGCTCGACGCTGAGGCGCTGCGCGATGGCGTTTCTTTATTCCCAGACCAACCGCCGCGCCGAAGCCCGCGCGAGTTTCGAAGAGCTGGCCGCCGGCAACTTCGCCCCGCTGCCGCGCGACATGAGCTGGTACGCGACGATGGTGCTGCTGACGGAAGTGTGCGCGTACCTGGGCGATGCGGCACGCGCGCGGACTTTGTACCAGTTGCTCGAACCGTACGCCGGGCGAAACGCCGTGCTCGATATCCACGTTTGCTACGGCTCAGTCGCGCACTACCTTGCGATGCTGGCGGCGACGAACGGCGAACTGGATCAGGCGGAGCGCCATTTCGAAGCCGCGCTGCGCCTGAACCTCGAAATGGGCGCGAGCGCGTGGGTCGCGCGCACGCGCTACGAATTCGCCGCGATGCTGCTCGGACGCGATCAGGGCGGCGACCGTGCGCGCGCACTCGAGCTCGCGGAGCTTGCGCTGGGCAGTGCCGAATCGCTCGGAATGAACGCGCTCAAAGACAATCTTCGCGAGCTCATCGGTCCCGATCCTCGCGCCGATGCCGGTCCCGACGGCACCGTAACGATCATGTTCACCGATATAGAGGATTCCACCGGCACCACCGAACGCCTGGGCGACGTTCGCGCCCAGGCGTGGCTGCGCGAGCACAACGCGCTGGTCCGCGCCCAGATCAAGGAGCATCAGGGGTTCGAAGTGAAATCGATGGGTGACGGCTTCATGATCGCGTTTCCCAGCGCGCGGCGAGCGCTCAACTGCGCAATCGCAATTCAGCGCGCATGCGCGGTCTACTCCGAGACTCATCGCGAGGCGCCGATCCACGTGTCGATCGGCGCGCATACCGGCGAAGCGATCAAGGAGACCGGCGACTTTTACGGCAAGACCGTAATCGTCGCGTCGCGAATCGGCGCATGCGCGCGCGGCGGCGAAATCCTGGTCTCGGCAACGCTCAGAGAGCTGACCGTGAGCGCCGGCGATCTGAATTTCGACGCGGGGCGCGAGCTGGAACTCAAAGGACTGTCGGGCGCGCATCGCGTGTACGCTCTCGAATGGGCGCGCGACGCGCAGCGGAAGTGAACCGCCCGGATTCGGCTGCCGGAGCTTTCGCCGCGCGATGCATCTGCTAGGATTTCGATCGCCATGAAAAAAGTTCTGATGATCTGCACCGGCAACAAGGACCGCAGCCCAACCGCCGCGATGCTGGTGGCGGAGATGTGCGCCCCGATGTGGGTGACGTCCGCCGGCACCGAGCCGTGGGCAAAGAATCCGGTCAATTCGGAATTGATCGAAGAGGCCGACGTGATTTGCGTGATGGAGGAAGCGCATCGCCGCTTCATCCTCGATCGCTTTGGCTCCGCGCACGCCGACAAGGTCGTCGTCCTCGACATCCCCGACAACTACATCTGCTGGGAAGCCGAGCTGGTGCATCTGCTGAAGCCCAAGCTGCGCGCCGTGCTGGGGCTCGCCGCGCCCACTCGCTAGCGCCTCCATCTGGTGTAAGTTGGGAAAACGAACCCAACGGAGGTGCGCCCACGATGGAAGACGCCCGGCTCAAACTGCTGCTCGATCGATCCGAGATAAGCGACGTTCAATTGCGCTACGCGACCGGGCTGGATTTTCGCGATTGGACCGCGTTCCGCTCCTGCTTCGCCGATGAAGTCGAGGTGGACTTCACTTCGCTGTTCCCCGGCGCTCCTCGCACGGTCAGCGCGGATCGGTGGACCGAGTCAGCGCGCCGCACAGTCAGCGGACTGGCCGCAACGCAGCACATGATCACGAATCACGTCATCACGGTCGACGGCGATCGCGCGCTGTGCATCGCCTACGTGCAGGCGCAGCATTATCTTCCCAACGACAAGGGCGACAGCACCCAAACGATGGGCGGCTACTACACGAACCGCTTCGTGCGCACCTCCGCCGGATGGAAAATTTGCGGGTGCAAGCTGACGCTCACCTGGACCACCGGCAACTGGCACATCTTCGCGCTCGCGCGCGAACGGCTGAAAGCCTCTGGCGGCTGAGCGAGAGTACTCGCGCGCCTTCACGCTCGGACCGGGAAATTCGCTAAGCTGGATACGCCGCGCAGGAGATGCATCAATGGCAGAGCATGTTGTCGCTCAGACTACCTCGGGAAAAATTCGCGGGACGGTTGACCAGGGCGTCAACATCTTCAAAGGAATCCCGTACGCCGCGCCGCCGATTGGCGCGAATCGATTCAAGCCTCCGACCAAACCCGCGCCGTGGACGGGAGTGCGCGACGCATTGAAGTTCGGCGCGCGCGCGATGCAGGACGACAATGCGTTCGCGCTGTCGCCGGCGCTGCGCGCACTATTCGGCGGCGTCGAACCGCAGCCGATGAGCGAGGACTGCCTGTTCCTTAACGTATGGACGCCCGCGATCGCCGACGGCCGCAAACATCCCGTGATGTTCTGGTGCCATGGCGGTGCGTTTATCGCGGGCTCCGGGTCCGCGCCGTGGTACGACGGCACCAATCTCGCGCGCAAGGGCGACGTGGTGGTCGTGACGATCAACCATCGCCTGGGCGCATTTGGCTATACCCATCTGGCAGATATCGCCGGCGCCGAGTTCGATTCCTCGGGCAGCGCCGGAATGCTCGACATCGTCGCCGCGCTGAATTGGGTGCGCGACAATATCGCTGACTTCGGCGGCGATTCGGGCAACGTGACAATCTTCGGCGAGTCGGGCGGCGGCGCCAAAGTCTGCGTGCTGATGGCGATGCCGGAGGCGCACGGCCTGTTTCACAAGGCAATCATCCAGAGCGGTCCGGCGGTCGAGATGGCGAACCGCGACGACGCGAGCGAAACCGCGCGCCAGCTTCTGGCCGAGCTCGGACTCGCGCCGGCACAAGCCGCGGAGCTCCGCGCAATCCCCGCCGAGCGCATCGCGCAAGCGCAGGCGGCGGTGCTGAAGCGCGTCAGCATGATGTCTTTCGCGAACCGGCGCCGGGTCGGATTTAATCCGGTGGTCGATGGAAAACATCTGCCGGGCGGTCCATTCGCACCGGCCGCACCGGAACTTTCCGCGCGCATCCCGTTGATGATCGGAACCAACAAAGATGAAATGACGCTGTTCTTTGGGATGGCGCCATGGCTCGACGGGATGGACGAGGCCGCGATGCGCTCGCGCGTGGCGATGTTCGTGGCCGACCGCGCCGACGCGATTATCGCGTCCTACAGGAGCGCGAGGCCATCGGACTCGCCGCGCGATATCGTGCTCGCGATCGCGACCGACCAGTCGATGCGCATCCCGTCTCTCGTCATCGCGGATCGCAAGGTCGCACAGAACGGCGCGCCGGTGTTTGTTTACCTGTTCACCTGGGAGACATCGGTGCTCGAAGGCAAGCTCAAGTCACCGCACGCGCTGGAAATTCCTTTCGTGTTCGACACGCTCCATACCCCGAACCTTGCCGGGCAGGCGCCGACGCGTTTCGCGTTGGGTGAAAAGATGAGCAAAGCGTGGCTCGCGTTCGCGCGCACGGGAAGCCCGAATCATGCCGGGCTGCCCGATTGGCCTCACTATTCCCCGCAGCGCCGCGCAACGATGATTTTCGACAATCAGTGCCGAATCGAGGATGATCCGTTCCGCGCGGAGCGGCTAGCATGGAGCGGTCAATAGCTATTTCGACTGGTGGCGCTTCAAATAGTAACACGAGGCTGCCGGATGGCTGCGATTGAGTATATTAACCGTCCGCGCCGAACGCTGACGCGAATATTTGCGTTTGCTCTGGCTGTTTTCGCATCCGGCTGCGCCGCGCAACAGTATACGGTCGTTGAGCCGCCGCCTGTGCCGCCAGCCGTGCAAGCGCTGCCGTTCAAGGGGCGGTTAGTCGAGGGCGATCCGACCGAGATTCCGCAGGCAGTCGCGATGTCGCTATCGGATAACTCCCCGATTCGATTTTCATATCGCGAGGAGCTGACGCACGACGAACATCATACCCCGCTCTGGCTCACGGCGCTTGATCCGAGCACTTATCTCGGCGCGGAGCTGGGCACGTACGACGTTACCGCATTCGCTACCTTGTCGATCTCGTATAACGATACGGTAATCGGGTATTACACGGCCAAAGCGCCGGTTTCACGACCGTATACTATCTATTCGGAACCGACGCACGCGGACCTCGAGCGTGACGCGCGCTCGGAGGTGCGGGACAAGATCGACGCGGAACTGGCTTTCGACAGAAATCGCCTGGAGGGTGCGCTGGCCGAATCGACAAACGCGACAACCGTGCCGGCGAAACCATGAATCGCCGCGGCAACATTGCACGAATGCTTTGCCTCGCGATGCTCCTGGCGTCAGGCTGCGCGGTGCAGGGCCTGCCGTTTGAGAAAGTGGAGTTTCCTCCTAATCACGCGGTGATTTATGTTTATCGGCCGTATAACTATGCGGGGTCGCTACTGCGGCCCGCAGTGACCTGCGGCGGCGAGAGCGCGAATATCGGGCCGGGGGGATACCACGCGTTCATCGTCCCGGCGGGAAAGGTCACGTGCAGCGTTACGGGCAGTGAGAGCTTCGACCAGGTCGACATTCTGGCCGAGCCGCGGAATTACTATATCAAAGAGGAATACGCGTGGGGCATTCTGGACGGGCATCCGCATTTGAACCCGATTGATACGGATATCTCGCACGACGAGATCAATAGCTGCGTCCTCGAGCCGTGAATACGCAAGCCGCTACGATCCCTTCGCCCGGTTCGCGCGGTACTTGGTAATCAACGCATTGGTCGAGCTGTCGTGCTTTAACGCCGATTCGCTCTCCAGCTCGGGCACGATTTTCTGCGCGAGCACCTTGCCCAGCTCGACTCCCCATTGATCGAACGAATCGATACTCCAGATCGTTCCCTGGGTGAATACGCTATGCTCGTATATCGCGACCAGTTTGCCGAGGATTTCGGGAGTCAGCTTTTCGGCGAGAATCGTGGTCGACGGACGATTGCCCTCGAACACGCGATGCGGCACCAGCCAATCGGGCGTTCCCTCCGCCTTCACCTCTTCGGGAGTTTTGCCGAACGCGAGCGCTTCGGCCTGGGCGAAAACGTTAGCCATCAGTAAATCATGGTGGCGTCCGAGCGGATTGAGCGTGCGATAAAATCCGATGAAGTCGCAGGGTATGAGTTTCGTACCCTGATGGATCAGTTGGTAGAACGAATGCTGCCCGTTGGTTCCGGGCTCGCCCCAGTAGATGGGTCCGGTCTGATAGTCAACCGCGGCGCCGTCGAGCGTGACATGCTTGCCGTTTGATTCCATCGTGAGCTGCTGCAGATAGGCGGGAAAGCGTTTCAGGTACTGCTCGTACGGAAACACGCCGACGGTCTGAGCGTCGAAAAAATCGTTGTACCAGACCGCGAGCAGACCCATCAGGGCCGGCAGATTCTTCTCGAACGGCGCGGTGCGGAAGTGCTCATCGATCGAGTGGAAGCCGGATAGCATCGCGAGAAAGTTCTCCGGGCCGACCGCAATCATGGTCGAAAGCCCGATCGCCGAGTCCATCGAGTAGCGTCCGCCGACCCAATCCCAGAAGCCGAACATGTTCGCGGTGTCGATTCCGAACTTCGCGACGCCTTCGGCATTGGTCGAGACTGCGACGAAATGCTTAGCGATCGCTTTTTCATCGCCGAGTGCGCGCAGGCTCCAGTCGCGCGCGGTGTGCGCGTTGGTCATGGTCTCGAGCGTGGTGAAAGTCTTGGATGAGATGATGAACAGCGTTTCGGCGGCGTCGAGGTCGCGAGTTGCCTCGGCGAAGTCGGTGCCATCGACGTTCGAGACGAAGCGCATGGTCAGGTTGCGGTCGCTGTAGTGGCGCAGCGCTTCATACGCCATCACCGGGCCGAGGTCCGAACCGCCGATACCGATATTGATCACGTTGCGGATCCGTTTGCCGGTATGCCCGGTCCATGCGCCGCTGCGCACCCGATTCGAGAAATTTGACATCCGGTCGAGGACTGCATGAACCGCCGGCACGACGTTCTCGCCGTCGACGAGGATCGAGGCGCCACGCGGCGCGCGCAACGCGACGTGCAGGACGGCGCGCTTTTCGGTCACGTTGATTTTCTCGCCGGAAAACATCGCGTCGATCCGCGCGCGAAGTCCCGATTGCTCGGCGAGCGCGAGTAGCAGGCGGATAGTCTCGTCGGTGATGCGATGCTTCGAGTAGTCGGCGTGAAGGCCTGCGGCGTCGAGGGTGAAGCGTTCGGCGCGGCGCGGGTCATCTTTGAACATCGCGCGCAGATGGACGCCGCGAATCTTGCGATAGTGCTCGCCGAGCGCCTTCCACGCGGGACGCTCGGTCAGCGGCGCGATTTTCTCAGATGCGGCGGTCGCCATCGCTCAGCTTGCCTTCTTGATCGCGGCGCTTTTGTCCGCGATACAGGACAACAGATCGTCCCACGATTTGACGAACGACGCGGCGCCCTCTTTCTGAAGCTGTTCGGCCAGAGCGTCGATGTCGATACCCACCTTGGTGAACTCGGCCAGCTCGCGTTCGGCGTCGCCGCCGTCGCGCGAAAGCATCGCACCAACCTCGCCGTGATCCCCCATCGCGAGCAGCGTTTTCTCCGGAATGGTGTTGACGGTGTGAGGAGAGGCAAGTGCTTTGACGTAGAGGATATCCGACGATTTCGGATCCTTGGTGCCGGTACTGGCCCAGAGCAGGCGCTGCGAGCGCGCACCAAAGTTCGCCAAGCGCAGCCAGCGGTCGCTCTCGAGCAGGTCGCGGTAGGCCTTGTAGGTGCGCTTCGCGATCGCGATTCCCAGCCGATCGCGCATCGCGGGCGGAACTTTCTGCGCGACCGCGACATCCCATCGGCTGATGAAAACCGACGCGACCGAACCAACCTGCGGATTGAGACCGGCGGCGACGCGCCGCTCGATGCCGCGAAGGTAGGCCTCGGCGGCGGCGATATACTGCTCGCGCGAGAACAGGAGCGTGACGTTGATCGAGACCCCGGCAAAGATTGCCTCCTCGATCGCGGGAAGCCCCTCGCGCGTGCCGGGAATCTTGATGAACAAATTGGGGCGCGCCGCGCGCGCGAACAGATCTTTGGCGGCTTTCACGGTGCTGGCGGTGTCGTAGGCAAGTTTGGGCGAAACCTCGAGCGAGACCCATCCGTCCACGCGATTGGTCTGCTCGTGAACCGGGCGGAACAGATCCGCCGCGCCGGTGAGATCCTCGAGCGCGAGATCGAAGAACAGCTCCTCGCCGTGGCGGCCGGCGGCGTTCTTTTTCGCGATCGCGGAATCGTAGTCGCCACTGTTTTTGATCGCCTGGTCGAAGATGGTCGGATTGGAGGTAAGACCGGTGACCGAAAGGTCGTCGATATAGCGTTTGAGTCCGCCGCTGGTAAGCAGCGCACGCGTGATGTTATCGAGCCACAGGCTTTGGCCCGCGTCGTGAAGCTGTTTGGTAGCTTTCATACGGTCTCCTGATCGATCATGATCTTTGTGATCATCATCTTTCGTGATCATCCCCGCGGCGCGGACCGCGGGTCAATCGACGATCGCGGAATAAATTATATTGCGTAACTGGCCGCGGAAGTTAAAGGTTCCCGAGGGCATGAGCTGGGTCATGAATATCACGACCAGGTCTTCCTTCGGATCAACCCAGAAGATGGTCGAGGCCGCGCCGCCCCAGTAGTAGTCGCCCTCGCCCAGCGCACCGTGCGCGACCTGCCCGAGCGTCATCGCGAAGCCGAGGCCGAAGCCCACACCGTCGTAGGCGGTCTCGGAAAAATCTCCGGTCGCCATCGTGCTCAGGTCCTTGCCGCCGGCCAGATGGTTTAGGCGCATCAAGTCGATCGTGCGCGAGCCGAGGATGCGCGCGCCGTCGAGCTCTCCGCCGCGCCGGAGCATCTCGCAGAAGCGGAAATAGTCGGCAGTGGTGCCGGTGAGTCCGCCGCCGCCTGAGAAGAACGATGGCTGCTTGAGATATGCGCTGCGTTCCGGATCGTCGATCAGCTTGAGGGTCTTGTCGGGCTTGCGTTCGTAATTCGCGGCGAAGCGGCCGGCGTTTTTAGGCGCCACCGAGAACGCGGTGTCGGACATTCCAAGCGGATCGAAAATCGTATCCTGCAAATATTGATCGAATCGCTTGCCGGAAATCGCCTCGACCAGGTAGCCGCACACGTCGGTCGAGAACGAGTACATCCAATACTCGCCGGGAGTGTAGCGCAGCGGCACCTTTGCGAGGTTGTGGACGAAGCTCGCCAGCGTCTGGCCCTCGCCGCGCGCCACGCCCGCCTCGCGATAGGCGCGATCGACAGGATGATTGGTCGCGCCGTAAGTCAGGCCGCCCTGATGGCTAAGCACGTGGCGCATCGTCATCGGGTGCTCGGGCGTAGCGGTCTGCATCGCGGCGCCCTCTCCAGAAATCCAGACCTTGTGATCGCGCCACTCCGGGATAAATCGCGCGACCGGGTCATTGAGCTGGAAGTGGCCCTGCTCGTAGAGGCTCATCAGCGCGACCGAGGTGATTGGCTTCGACATCGAGTAGAGGCGGAAGATCGTGTCGTCGGCCATCGGGGTTTTGCGCTCGCGATCCGCCATCCCCATCGATTTGAAGTAGGCGACGTGGCCGTGGCGCGCGACCAGCGTCTGGCATCCGGCGATTTTGCCGGACTCGATATAGTTGCGGTTCAGATGGTCGGTAATCCGGCCGAGCCGATCGGGCGCGAATCCTGCACGTTTCGGTGAGGTTTCCATCACGTCTCCTCCGCACGTCTCCTGTGATTGAGCGCCGTGCTAGCCGATGCGTTCGAGCGTGAACACGGGAATCTCGCGCTTGGTCTTTTGCCGATACTCATTGAACACCGGCATCTGCGCCGCCTGCGCGTTGTACAGACGCTCGCGCTCGGCACCTGAGGTGACGCGAGCCCGGGCCTGAAACTTTTCGGTCCCGACTTCGACGGTGATAACAGAATTGGCGACCAGGTTGTGGTACCAGTCGGGATTCTTGGGCGCTCCAGCCTTCGACGCGATTATGACGAGCCGATCGCCGTCGCGGGTGTAGACCAGCGGAGTCGTGTAGGTCTTCCCGCTCTTTGCACCCTTGGTCGTAAGCAGGATCATCGATGCGGCGGCGAACGGACCACCGACCTTGCCGCTGTTGGTGCGAAATTCCTCGATCACCTTCCGATTGAAATCGTTCATATCCGCCATGATTCCTCCATGCTCGCGCGCAGGCTGCGCGAGTCCACAGTTCACAGTAGCAGACGGTGCGAAATCACGGCTAGCGCGCTCGCTCAGGCCGCAGGGAGTGCGATTCGATAAGTCTCCGCGGCAGTGCGATGGAACATCCACGCCTTGTCGCCAGCGCTGAACTCGGCCGCAATCTTCTTGAATGCGTTCCACAGCACGACGTACGAGCATGAGACGCGGTCCACCGGAAAATTGCTCTCGAACATGCATCGCGAAGGGCCGAAGCGATCGATGGTGTGCAGGTAGTAGTCGCGCGTCGCCGCCACGAGTTCATCCGAAGTCGGCGCCGAGTTCTTTTTGTGCCACCCGAATCCGTTAACCGGCATGTTGATTCCGCCGAGCTTGACCACCACGTTCGGGCATCGCGCGAGCTCGGTGATGTCGCGCTTCCATTGATCGAAGACCTCGCGGCGATGGCCCTCGTAGGGACCGAGTCCAAGCGGACCGCCGAAGTGATCCAGAATGATCTTTGTGTCGGGAAACGCTCTAGCCAAATCAGTCAGCTCGGGCATCTGCGGATGATATTGCCACGCATCGAATACGAGCCCGAGCTTCGCAAGCTTGCCGAAGCCTTCGCGAAAGCGCGGAGATTTGTACAAATCGGCGGGAGGATTGGTGTGGGAATTGCGGATCTCGGGCGACGCGTCGAAACCTCCGGCGTGACGGATACCGCGAAAGCGGGCAGGCGCCGCGGCAAGATGCGCGCGCAACACGGGTTCGACTGCGGCGCCGAGGCTCAAATCGGCAAAGCCCACGATTCCCGCCGCGATCCGCGTGTCGCCGTATCCGCCGCTCGCACTCTGAGCGGCGATACCATTTACGAACTCGGTTTCGCCGACCGGCTTCATCGCCGCGTCGCCATCAGCGCGATACATCGACATGCATTCGACGAACACCGTCGCGAGCACGCGATGGCCGGAGCTGGTGTCGTGCAGGATTTCGTCGAGCAGGTAGCGGCTGCCCGGATGATCCCAAAGGTGGTGATGCGGATCGATAATCGTTAGTGCGGGATCAAGCGGCTGTTCGACAACTTGAGCTAGCCACGCGTCCCTTTCAGTCACAGCATTGGGCATCTGAATTTCTCACTCGTGCGCTCTAAGCGCAGCAAAATTTTGTTGGCGGAGGGGGTGGGATTCGAACCCACGAGCGACGCTAGCCGCTGCCGGTTTTCAAGACCGGTGCCTTCAACCACTCGGCCACCCCTCCGGGGCCTTCTTTATCAATCAATTACAGCATCCCGGCTTTCGGCGCGACTGTTCCGGTTTCGCGACCTGATTGCTATTTGAGACTGTCGGTAATCGTCGCCGCACCGGCGCGGGCACAGGCTTCATCCTTCGCGCCGAAGGGAGATCCCGAAGCTCCGATCGCGCCGATAATCTCGTGGTTAAACACGATCACCACTCCACCCGGCGCCAGGATCAGCCGGGGCAAACGATTGAGCGCGGGCGACATCTCCGCCCCGCTCTTGGCCTTCGCTACAAGAGCGCTGGTATCGACCTTGTAAGCGACCGCTGTGTACGCCTTGTGGTCGGCATTCTCGAGCGTTGCCAGGCCCGCGCCGTCTCCACGCAAGCCTGCCTGCTGATTGCCTCCTGCATCGACCAGCACGGCGCTTTCCGTGTAACCCTCGGCCGAGCAGACCTTGACCGCCTCGCCAACCGCCTTGAGCGCCAGCGCGGCCGGTATGCGATGGGCCACGATGAGAGCGTCGGCTGCGAGCGCGGGGCCCGGGGCGAAGGCGGGTATCGAGACAGTCAGCACGGCGAACAGAACCACGGGCAGCGAGTGAGTGATACGAGACATCCTGTTCTCCTGTTTAGTTCCCTGCTGACAATTAGCTCTGCGCCAGAATAGCTGTCAATTTGTACGGACTTCAGAACCTAGCGTTGACCTCACAGGCAACTCGAAGTAAAGTGTTGCCAACTTCAGCCGCCCGAGCAGATACAATAAGTAGCCTCAGACTATTACTCTTTATTCGCTCACTGACAACTCGCGTCGATACTAAAGCATTACGGGGATCGACGCAGTATGAAAGCCAGAACTGAGAGTGGGAATACGGAGCGAAAGAATCGCAAAGGGTTCAGCTCTGCCGCGAACATCCTCTTAGTATTTGTCTATTTGCTTGTTTCTGCGAGCCCCGCACGCAGCGCAAGCAAAAGCGACTGGATGACAGGATCGCCGCGAGAACCTATTCATGTAAAAGCATGGCCAGGAGGAAAGAAGGTTGCCGTCTGCTTCATCCTGTATGTCGAAGTGTGGGGTTATGGACAAGGACCCAATCTTAGATCGGATACGGTCACGCGAAAACCCGACGTTGTGAACGAAGCGTTCCGGCAATACGCGATAAATTGGGGTATCCCGCGTGTCGGCGAAATCTTCAGCGAGCAGGGGTTACCATTGAGCATTGCTCTGAATGCGCTTTTCCCCGAGCAAAATCCCGCCGTATGGAAAGAGTTTCGCTCCCTGGTTCCAGACGCACCCATCATCGCGCATGGCATCAACAACTCCACCGAACTTCTTCCGCTTCAAGACGGCCTGACCGCTCAGGAAGCATACATTCGGCGGACTCTGGATCTCATCGAAAAGTATACGGGTGTGAAGTCACACGGATGGAGCAGCCCTAGCGTCTATCCAAATGCCGATACATTTACCGCAACTGCAGCCGAAGGCATTACCTATTCACTCGACGCCATGGACTCCGATACTCTGTCCCGCCTCGTCACCAACTCAGGCCCGCAAGTTCTGATTCCTTATCCAACGGTGACAGTCGACATGGCGCAGTATTTTCAGCGGTTGAAAAACGCGAGTGATATAGAACGCCTGTGGATCGACTATGTAGCTGAACTGGTCAGAGAGGCACAGGCTCATCCCGACCGTGAGGCCACTGTCGTCGCGATCGGTATCCATCCCTTTGTGGTTGGAACTCCAGTCGGCGCCGCGGCGTTACAGCGCGTGCTCGCAAATTTGAAGAATCAGAAGCTTGTTTGGGTTACCGACGTTCAGGCGGTTCTAGACGCCGCGGGCGAAACACACTAAAGAACGCCGGCAGGATTCCAATTGAGGATCTAAATTGAAAAGTCCGGATGAATTTCAGTGCGACTGATCCTGATTCGGCATGGAGAATCCTGTATTCAGAACCGCGAGGTTATCGCAGGTGTGCGAAGCTGCCAGGGCTTGACCGATCGTGAGGTCCGGCAAGCGCAGATGTTAGCCGAGCGGGTTTCTTATAGCGGGCGAAATTCGCGATTACACCGCGCTGCTGAGCAGTCCGCTGCTGCGAGCACGTCAGACTGCGGAAGAATTGATAAGCAGTCTACCGGTGTGCGAGATCGAGGAACATCCCGCGTTGACGGAAATAGACCTGGGCGTGGCCGACGGCATCAACGCGAGGAGTACCGATCGAGACACGGCGAATTCAACCTTATCGAGGATCCGGACCGGCCCTTCGCTCCCGGTGGCGAGAGCTGGAGCCAATATCTGAACCGTGTCCGCCTGGAAATGGACCGATTGGCGCAGCGATTCAGCGATCAGACGGTGGTGGCGGTCACGCACGCCGGTTTCATCGTGGTCTCGATACAGGCAACTTTCGATATTCCGCGGCCCGGCACCCAGGCACGGCTGGAGCCCGACAATGCTTCACTTACCGAATGGCGTTTTGACCAAGGAAAGTGGCAACTCCAACGGTACAACGACGCGTATCATTCGCTGAGAAAGCCAGAAAAAGAAAGTCTCGGATCAAAAGCATTTGGCACCTCACACTAAGGCGGCCGAACCTGGCTCACTCGCGCATTTGCGTTCTGTTTCAAATATATTTGTGAACTCCGGAGCAAATCGCCTTACGGCGTTCGGTATATACCTACTTTGCTCGGTGGCTTTCTTCGGGCGGCTTG
>JBAPSR010000532.1:0-13631 GCA_049281755.1 Binataceae bacterium (SeqCode) | reverse complement strand
CGACCTCGAGCGCATAGTCGATGATCCTGCCATCGGCGGTGACTGGAATCTCGCGGCCATCTAGAATCGGCTCACCCATGTCCACGGTTGCGCCTGCGACCGCGCCAGCTTCGAAGCGAAGCTCGATCGTTTTCAGTCCCGAATCGGTCTCGATAACCATCGGGCTCTTGCGCGCGATACCGCGTTCATAGGCGAGCCGCGCGACGCAGCGGATTCCGTTGCCGCACATGTCGCCGCGGCTGCCGTCAGCGTTGTACATCTCCATCCGCACGTCGGCGGTGCGCGAAGGCGCAAGCATGATCAAACCGTCGCCGCCGATCCCGAAATGCCGATCCGAAACTCGCACTGCGAGCGCCGCCGGATCCGCGGGACGCGCTTTGAGCGCAACGACGTAAATATAGTCGTTGCCGCATCCGTGCATCTTGGTAAATTCGAGTGTCGCCATCGGTCGTCCCTGATGCGCCTTCCCTAATGCGCCTTCAGCTCGACGATCTTCTCGCCGCGAATGAGATCTTCAAAATTCTCGCGCTCGCGAATCACGTGCGCGTCCGCGCCATCAACCAAAATCTCGGGCGCGCGCGGGCGGCTGTTGTAGTTCGACGCCATCACCATGCCGTATGCACCCGCGCTCATCACGGCCAAAAGGTCTCCGGCGGCGGGCTCCGGCATCTCGCGTTCGCGCGCGAAGAAATCTCCGCTCTCGCACACCGGCCCCACCACATCGGCGACGATCAGCTTGCCGACCGTGCGCCGATCGACCTGCGTGATCGCATGGTACGCCTCGTACAGGACCGGACGAATCAGATCGTTCATCGCGCCGTCCACGATCACGAACCGCTTCACGTCGGTTTCCTTCATGTACAGAACGCGCGTGACCAGCACACCCGCGTTACCCACGAGTACGCGTCCGGGTTCGCTGATTATCTTGAGCCCGAGACCGCGGATCGGCCCGAGCATGGCGGCCGCATACTCCGATGGCGGAGGAGGGTTTTCCTGGTACGGGATTCCCAGCCCGCCGCCAATATCAAGATACTTGAGCTCGACGCCCGACGCGCGCAGATCGGTCACGATGCGCTTGACCTTGCCGGCGGCTTCGGCGAATGGAGCGGTGTCGGTGATTTGCGATCCGATATGCGTGCTGAGCCCGACGATCTCAAGGTTCTTGAGCCCGCGCGCCTCTGCGTAATATTCGCTCACCTGCGAAAGCGGCACCCCAAACTTGGAATCGCGATGCCCGGTCGAGATATGCGGATGCGTTCCCGGATCGAGATCCGGGTTGACGCGCAGACTGACCGGCGCACGCCGCTGCATGCGTCCTGCCACCTCCGCGATGCGATGCAGCTCGGGTCGCGACTCGACATTGATCATCAGGATGCCTGCCTCGAGCGCGGCGGCGATCTCCGCCTCGGTCTTGCCGACGCCCGAGAACACGATCGTGCGCGGATCCGCGCCCGCGCGCATGCATCGCATTAACTCGCCCGCCGAGACGATGTCGAACCCCGAGCCCATCGAGGCGAAGAGTTTCAGAATGCTCAAATTCGACAGCGCCTTCATCGCATAGCAGATCAGATGGTCGGTGCCGGAAAACGCTTCGTCGAAAACGCGGAAATGCCGCCGCAGAGTGCGGGCGCTATATACGTAAAATGGAGTTCCGACCCGCTTGGCTATATCGGCCAGCGCAACCTCTTCCGCGAACAGTTGATCGTTTTTGTACTCGAAGTAATTCATGGTGTTGTGCGGAAGTTGACGGCCGCGGCCGAAGCTATGACGGTGAATGTCGGTTTTACCACAGCCGGACTCGGCGAATAAACGCCTCGCAAGCCGGCGCGAATCTCCGGTCTCAGCCGCGGGTCATCATGGAAGTGGCGCTGGAGTCGGAACGACAAAATTCTCCGGGTTGGGCGGCGGCGGTGGAACTGAGCGCACCAGCGCGACCTCGTTCGACGGCTCGCTCTTGAAGCCGTTGCTGGTTATCGAAACGATCTCGTAACTATAGCTCTGGCCCACCACCGTATCCGAGTCCCGATAGGTAAACGTTTCCTGTTTCTGAAAGCGCCCGTTGTCGGTCACTTCGACCCGGCCGATTTCACGGTACGAACCTTGCCCCTGGGTTCGCATGACCAGGAACGACTCGAGGTTGTGCATCGCAGCGCCGCTTGCGTAGGTATCGGGACGGCCCCAGCTAAGCTTGATCGCGCCCTTCTCGGAATCAGCGCGCAGATCGAGGATTCGTTGCGGGCGCGCCAACTGGCGAGGAATCGGCGGCGACTTCACGCCGCATCCCACCCATCCTGCCGCCGCCGCGAACGCGACGATGCTTGCGATGATATACGCGCGCATCCGATTGCTCATTATTTCAACTCTCTAAGCCGCCGCTTGACGGTGCGCGGTGCGGGTCCGCCGGCAACCGAGCGCCGCGCCAGTGAATTTTCCGCACTCAGAATCCCCGCCGCGTCGGCTTTGAACGCCGTCGAGTAACGCCGCAGATCGCTATGCTTCAAGTCTTCGAGCGTTGCGCCGGCCGCCGCGGTCTCGCGCACGATCCGGCCGACGATCTCGTGCGCCTCGCGAAACGCAACCCCCCTCTCGACCAGATATTCCGCCAGGTCGGTCGCGAGCGCGAATCCTCCCGCCGCCGCGCGCATCGCGGCGCGGTCGAAACGCAGAGCGGGCAAAAGCTTCGCCATCAGCCGCGTGGCCGGCTTGATCGTGTCGAGCGCGTCGAAAACGCGCTCCTTGTCTTCCTGCAAGTCGGAATTGTACGCGAGCGGAAGCCCCTTCAGGACCGTGAGCATCGCAACCAGGTCGCCGATCACGCGCCCGGTCTTGCCCCGAATCAGCTCGGCCAGGTCGGGATTCTTCTTCTGCGGCATCATCGAGCTGCCCGTCGAGAACTCATCGGGGATCGAAGCAAATCCGAACTCGCTCGAGGTCCACAGGATAATCTCTTCGCTCATTCGCGACAGATGCACCGACAGCAGCGCGGCGGCGGACAGAAAATCCACCGCAAAGTCGCGATCCGAAACCGCGTCGATGCTGTTGGCGGTAATCCGCGCGAAACCGAGCTCGCGCGCAACCATCGCGCGATCGATCGGCAGCGTAGTCGCGGCCAGCGCGCCCGCACCCAGCGGCATCACGTCGGTGCGCGCGAGAGCCTGCGCAAACCGTTCGCGGTCGCGCGTCAGCATCTCGACATAGGCGAGCAGATGATGCGCGAGCGAGACTGGCTGCGCGCGCTGCAAATGCGTATAGCCCGGCATGATGGTTTCGACGTGACGGCGCGCGATGCGGATGAGCGAGGTGCGCAATTCGCCGACGATCGCGATCACCTGGCGCAGTTCGTCACGCAGATAAAGGCGAAAATCGAGCGCGACTTGATCGTTGCGCGATCGCGCAGTGTGCAGCTTGCGACCCGCGTCACCGATTTTCGCGATCAGCCGACGCTCGATCGTGAGATGGATATCTTCGTCGCCGAGAGCGAAGTGAAAGCGTCCCGCGTCAATCTCACGCTCGATTTCGTTGAGTCCGCGCTCGATCGCGCGCGCTTCTGAAGCGCGTATCAGGCGCACCTTCGCGAGCATCCGCGCGTGCGCGATCGATCCACGAATGTCGTGCCGGAAGAGCCGCCGATCGAACGGAAGCGAAGCGGTGAACGCCTCGACCTCGGGCAGCCGTCCGCGCGCGAACCTTCCGCGGATCAGATTGGACGCGGCGCGCGCCGGCGGCTTGATTGCGATTTTCTTCACGGTCGCGAGGATGCCTTTGCGGCGCGTCGCTGCGCAAGCCCAGTCATTCGGAACGGCGCGTGCGGCACAGGCATCCGCGCGCCGAGCAGCTCATGGTGCCGTCGGGATGGACGATATGCACGTCCATTTTGTGCAGACAATTGGGACAATGCCCCGAGCGGATTCGTGGCACCAACTTCGGCTGCGTTTTCGGCGGCCGGAACTGGATGACCTTGCCCAAGTCTCACTTCTCCGAGCGGCCCTTTGCGCCCTCGCCGTGAACGCGCGCAAGCGCGCGCAACCGGGTGCCCGCGATCCGGATGAAGCCCTCGGCGTCGGACTGATTGTAGCCGCCCGCCTCTTCGAAACTGGCGATCGCGGGATCGTAGAGCGAATTTTCCGATTTGCGTCCAACAATCGTCGCCGCACCCTTATACAGCTTCACGCGCGTGACTCCATTCACCTCGCGCTGCGTGGTATCGATCAGCGTCTGCAACACCTCGCGCTCGGGCGCGAACCAGTAGCCGTAGTACACCATCTCCGCGTAACGCGAGACGAGCGAATCGCGCAGATGCATCACCTCGCGATCGAGCGTCAACTGCTCGACGCCGCGATGCCCATGCATAAGCATCGTGACGCCCGGCGTCTCGTATACGCCGCGCGACTTGATTCCGACGTAGCGGTTCTCGACCATATCGACGCGCCCGACGCCGTGGCGTCCGGCGATCTCATTGGCGCGCTCGATAAGCTTCGCGGGGGAAAGTTTCTCGCCATTGATAGCAACCGGATTCCCCGCCGCATACTCGAGCTCGACATACTCGGGCGCATCGGGCGCTTTCTCGGGCGCAACGGTCAGGTGGAACATGTCGTTGTAGGGCTCGCGCCACGGGTCTTCGAGGATCCCGCCCTCGTAACTGATATGCACCAGGTTGCGATCCATCGAGTAGGGCTTTTCGGCCGTGACCGAGATGGGAATCTTTTTTTCGTTGGCGTAGGCGATCATGTCCGCACGGCCCTTGAAGGTCCAGTCGGCGCGGCGCCATGGCGCGATTATCTTGAGCTCCGGCGCGAGCCGCGCGATGGTCAGCTCGTAGCGGACCTGGTCGTTGCCTTTGCCAGTAGCACCGTGGGCGACGGCGTCGGCGCCTTCAGCCAACGCGATTTCGACTTGCCGTTTCGCGATTACAGGACGCGCGATCGATGTGCCGAGCAGGTAGTAGCCCTCGTACACCGCGTTCGCGCGCATCATCGGAAACACGAAATCGCGCGCGAACTCTTCGCGCAGGTCGGCGAGAATGAACTTGCTCGCGCCGGTAGCGAGCGCTTTTTTCTCGAGCCCGACCGTTTCCTCGGCCTGTCCAACGTCGGCGCAATACGCGATTACTTCGCATCCGAACTGGTCCTTGATCCAGCGCAAGATCACCGACGTATCCAGCCCGCCAGAGTATGCGAGCACCAGCTTTTTGATTTTTTCGGTGGCCATCTTTTCTATTCGACCAAATTACTCGCCGCGCGCCGGCCCTGCATGCGCCAGGACCTCAGGACGCAGCAGCCAAACCATCACTGCTTTCTGCGCGTGGAGGCGATTCTCGGCCTGGTCGAGCACGACCGAGCGAGGGCCGTCGATCACCTCGTCGGTGATTTCTTCGCCGCGATGCGCCGGCAGGCAGTGCATCACCAATGCTTCCTTCGACGCGTGAGGGACCAGCGCGCCGTTTACCTGGAAGTCTTTGAAGTCGCGCCGACGCTGCGCCGCTTCCTTCTCCCGGCCCATCGAGGTCCAGGTGTCGGTATAGATCACGTCGGCGCCCGTCACCGCTTCGACCGGATCGTTGGTCACGACTCCGATCTCCTCGCGCCGCATGCGCTCGAGGAAACTCTTCTCCGGCTCGTAGCCATGAGGCACCGCCACGCGCAGCTCGAATCCCAAAAGCGCGGCCGCTTCGATCCAGCTCTGCGCCATGTTGAATCCGTCGCCAACCCACGCGATCTTGAGCTTCGAGATATCACGGCCGAAATGCTCTTGCAGGGTTTGCAGATCCGCCAGCACCTGGCACGGATGCAGTAAATCGCTGAGCCCATTGATGACCGGCACCGACGCCTCACGCGCCAGCTCGACGCAGTTGGCGTGCGCGAAAGTCCGGATCATGATCAAATCGACCACCCGCGAAAGATTGCGCGCCACGTCCTTGACCGTCTCGCGCTCGCCGATTCCGATATCGTTGGGCGCGAGATAGATCGCATGGCCGCCGAGCTGCGCCATCCCGGTCTCGAAGGTGATTCGCGTTCGCAGCGAAGGCTTCTGAAAAATCATCGCGAGCGTGCGCCCGCGCAGGTAAGGATGCTCGATGCCCGACTTGAGCTCGGCCTTGAGCCGCGCGGCGAGCGCGAGCAGTCCGTCCAGCTCATTCGTGCTCACCGAAGACATGTCCAGAAAGTCGCGCTTTGCGCGAGTCTCAGGCTGAGGTGCGATACGCCCTTTTTGAGCCGCGGCGCTCACGGCGCAACCTGCGCGCTCTTGAGCGCCTTCTCGATGATCTTGAGCCCGATGTCAGCTTCTTCACGCGTGAGGTTGAGAGGAGGCAGCAAGCGCAGGATGTGACCGGCGGTGCCATTGACGAGGAGCTTTTCCTTCACGCACGCATCGACGATCGGACGCGGATCGCCCTTCAGCACCACGCCGATGATCATGCCTAGGCCGCGAACCTCGACCACGCCCTCGCAGCTCTTGCCGATCTCGCGCAGCCGTTCGAGCATATAGGCGCCGACGGTGGTTGCATTGGCGAGAATTCCTTCCTGATCGATCGCGTCCAGAACCGCGAGTCCCGCACTGCAGGCAACCGGGTTTCCGCCGAACGTGGTGCCGTGGCTGCTCGGCGTAAACGCGGACGCAATTTCGTTTTTCGCGATCATCGCGCCGATCGGAATTCCGCCGGCCAGCGCCTTGGCGAGCGTCACGATGTCGGGCTTGATACGCGCGTGCTCGAAGGCGAAAAATTTACCCGTGCGGCCGACCCCGGTTTGAATTTCGTCGAGGATCATCAGGATGCCGCGGCGGTCGCAAAAATCGCGCAGGCGACTCAAGTAGTCGGGATGCGGCATCACCACGCCGCCTTCGCCCTGAATCGGCTCCACCATCACGCCGACCGTTTCGTCGTGAATCGCATGCTCGATCGCCTCGATATCGTCGAAGGGCGCAAGGCGAAAACCCGGCACCAGCGGCTGAAACCCCTGATGATACTTCTCCTGGCCGGTGGCGCTCAGGGTTGCGAGCGTGCGGCCGTGAAACGAACCCAAGGTTGCGATTATTTCGTAGCGTCCGCCGCCGTCCTTGTGGCCCCATCGGCGCGCGAGCTTGATCGCGGCTTCGTTGGCCTCTGCTCCCGAATTTCCGAAGAATACTTTCGCGCCGCCGAAGCGCGTAGCCAGGCGCTCGGCCAAGCGCGCGGTGGGTTCGGTGTGAAACACGTTGGAGACGTGGGTCAGCTTTTCGGCCTGCTCCTTGATCGCGCGGACGACGCGCGGATGCCCATGGCCGAGGCTGGTTACCGCGAGCCCGCAGAAAAAATCGAGGTAGCGATTCCCGTCCGCATCGAAGAGGTAGGCGCCGTGTCCGCGCACAAACGCGATCGGCAGGCATCCGTAGATGTCCACCATATTGCGATGCGCCAGTTCGACTATTTCCGCATTATTCATCGTGATGTAGCCATCCGGATCCTCAGGCGTTCTTCTTGGCGCCGCGGGCAAGGTCCGCGACGCGGGCCCGGCGCTGCACCACTTCCGTGCCGACTCCCATGCGCGTGAAAATTTCGAGCAGCACCGCGTGACGCACCCGCCCGTCTAGGATGTGCGTCTTCGCAACGCCCTTGCCCAGAGCGTCGATGCAGCATTCGACCTTGGGAATCATTCCTTCCTGAATCACTCCGCGCGCGATCATCCGGCGCGCCTCGGCCGCGTCGAGCGTCGAGATGAGCTTGCCGTCGCGATCCTTCACCCCCTCGACATCGCTCAGCAGGATCAGCTTTTCAGCCTTGAGCGCGGCGGCAATCTCACCCGCCGCCACGTCGGCGTTGATGTTGTAGGTCTGGCCGTCGCGGCCCACGCCAGTTGGCGCGATCACGGGAATGAAATTCGCCGCGTCCAGCGTCCGGATGATCTCGGGATTGATCTGATCGACTTCGCCCACCAGCCCGATATCAACTTCGCTTTTGCGCCCGGCCTCATCCTTGACCACCATCTGCATCTTGCGTGAGACGATCAGATCGCCGTCCTTGCCCGACAGCCCGACCGCGCGTCCGCCGTGGCGCGAGAGCATCGCAACGATATCCTTGTTGATCCTCTGCAAGACCATCTCGGCCGCTTCCATCGTGGCCGCGTCGGTCACGCGCATCCCGCGCACGAAGTGGGACTTGAGCCCGAGTTTGCCGATAAGCTCGCTTATCTGCGGACCGCCACCGTGCACTACCACCGGGTTGATGCCGACCAGGTCAAGTAGCACCACGTCCTCAGCGAAGCCTGAGCGCAGCTCGTCGGATTGCATCGCATGGCCGCCATACTTGATGACGAAAGTCTGGCCGCGAAAGCGCCGGATAAACGGCAGCGCCTCGATCAGAATTTCGGCTCGCGCGATGAGGTCCTTGGTCACCTGACTCCCGTCCAGTCCATCCCGGTCACGGCGCTATCGCCGCCGTAAGTGGCAATCAAAACAGGCTTGAGCGCGCGGTGCAATTGCCGCCATTACAGGATGTAGCGCGAGAGGTCCTCGTCCTTGAGGATCGGATCAAGGTGGGCGTGGACGTAGCCCGCGTCGATTATCAGATCGCGGTCGCCCAGCTCGGGCGCGTTGAAGGAGATCTCTTCGAGCAGCCGCTCCAGGACGGTGTGCAGGCGCCGCGCGCCGATATTCTCGGTCCTGTCGTTAACCTGCGCCGCGATCTCGGCCAGCGCGGCCACCGAATCGTCGGTGAAAGTGAGCCGCAGCCCCTCGGTCGCCATCAGCGCCACGTATTGCCGCGTCAGCGAATTTTCCGGCTCGGTCAGAATCCGGATAAAGTCCTCGCGCGCGAGCGCCTTCAACTCGACGCGAATCGGAAAGCGCCCCTGGAACTCGGGAATCAGGTCGGAGGGCTTGCTGGTATGAAACGCGCCCGAGGCGACGAACAGAATATGATCGGTGCGGATCGCGCCGTACTTGGTGTTGACGGTCGAGCCTTCAACGATCGGCAGCAGGTCGCGCTGCACCCCCTCGCGCGAGACGTCGGGGCCGCGTCCCGCCTCGCGTCCGGCAATCTTGTCGATTTCGTCGATAAACACGATTCCCGATTGCTCGGCTCGATTGATCGCCTCGTGCGCGACCGCCTCCATATCGACCAGCCGCGCGGCTTCTTCCTGGGTCAGAAGCTCGAGCGCTTCGGGAATTTTCACCTTACGGTGATGCGTCTTCTTGGGCATGATCTGGCTCATGAGATCCTTCATGTTGAATCCCATCTCTTCCATGCCCTGCGGAGTGAACACTTCGACCATCGGAGTCGCGTTGGCCGAGACCTCGATCTCGACTTCGCGTTCATTGAGATGTCCCTGCGCGAGCAACTTGCGCAGCTTCTCGCGCGTGTCGCGATGCGAATCGCCGTCGCTAGCCTCAAGGTGGCCGTCGGGGGTGATACTTGCCGGACGGCGCGCTTTTGCCGGCGGCGGAAACAGCAGGTCGAGCAGCCGCTCTTCGGCATTCTCGCGCGCCTTCACCTTGACGCGGCTGCGCTCTTCCTCGCGCACCATCTTGACCGAGATTTCCGCTAGATCGCGAATCATCGATTCGACATCGCGTCCGACGTACCCAACTTCGGTGTAGCGTGAGGCTTCGACCTTGACGAACGGAGCTTGCGCGAGCTTGGCCAGCCGCCGCGCAATTTCGGTCTTGCCCACGCCGGTGGGACCGATCATCAGGATGTTCTTGGGTGCGATTTCGTCGCGCAGATCAGGCGCAACGTTCTGCCGCCGCCATCGGTTGCGCAGCGCAATCGCGACCGCTCGTTTGGCGTCATGCTGGCCGACGATATACCGATCGAGTTCGGAGACGATCTCGCGCGGGGTCATTACCTGTGGAACTGCCATTGTATGGTTTGCAATAAATCCGCGTGGGCGGCCTTCGCGGCCTGCACCTCAAAGACTAATCGCGATTTGGCTGCGTGCCTATAACTCTTCGATAATAAATTGGTCGTTGGTGTAGACGCAGAGTTCGGACGCGATCTTGAGCGACGCCTCCGCGATCTGCCGGGCCGAGAGTCCCGCGTTATGGCGCATCAGAGCGCGCGCCGCACTGAGCGCGAAGTTGCCGCCCGATCCGATCGCCAAAATGCCGTCGTCGGGCTCGATCACGTCGCCCACACCCGATAACAACAGCGAGCTTTCGGCGTCCGCCACGACCAACATCGCCTCGAGCCGGCGCAGAACCCTGTCCGTGCGCCAGTCCTTGGCCAGCTCGACCGCCGCGCGCCTCAGCACCCCATTGTACTCCTGGAGCTTGCTCTCGAATTTGTCGAACAGCGTAAGTCCGTCGGCAGTCGAACCCGCAAAGCCCGCCAGCACGCGGTCGCCGTGCAAACGGCGCACCTTGCGCGCGCCGCTTTTCATGATCGTCGGTCCGGCGCTGACCTGGCCGTCTCCGGCCATCACCACCTTGCCCTCGTGGCGGACGCTCAAAATTGTTGTGCTGCGGATTTTCATTTTTGTTTGTCGCGCCTCTTATGCGCGGGGATGCGAGCTTCGGTAAACTTTTTTGAGATGATTTATGCTGACATGCGTGTAGCGCTGAGTGGTCGCAAGACTCGCGTGCCCGAGCATCTCCTGGATCGAGCGAAGATCGGCGCCATTACCCAGCATATGCGTTGCGAACGAATGACGCAGCCCGTGCGGGGTCAGCGCGATGGCTACTCCGGCGCGCGTGATTCGGTCGCGCACGATATTCTCGACGCTGCGCGTCGTCAGCCGCGCGCCGCGCAGGTTCACGATCACTGGTCCTTCCGCCTCCCACGCGATCGGCATCGAGCGCCGCCACGTCATCAGCGCGTCGAGCGCGGGCTCTCCGATCGGCACTACGCGGTCCTTGTTGCCCTTGCCCGAACGCACCGTGAGCATGCCGATTTCTTCGTCGATGTCGCGCCAGTTGAGGCCGACCAGCTCGCTCACGCGAATCCCGGTCGAGTACAGTGTCTCGATTATCGCGCGATCGCGCAGCGCGGCGACCGTATGCAGATCGGCGTCGAGGTCGATCAGCTTCCCCACATCTTCTTGTCCAAGGACCAGCGGAAGATGCCGCTCTGAGCGCGGTGAGCGCATCGTGCGCGTGGGGTTGCCCGCGGCGCCTGCATTCTCGCGGTAGCGGAAAAACGCCTTGGCAGCGCTGAGCCGACGCTGCACCGTCGCGCGCCGGTAAGTCTTCATCATTTCCGCGAGCCATCCGCGAATATGGTCGGGCGTGATCGACGCAGGATCGATTTCATCTTCTTTGCGCCCACGCACCGCGGCGCGTTCCAGCATGAACCGTCGCAGCGCCATCAGATCGCGCCGGTAGTTATCGACGGTGTGCGCCGAGGCACGCGCCGCGTGCGCGAGCGCGGCGGCAAACGCCTCGATCGCGTCCAGCATTGTCTCGCGCGCGGGTGTCACAGCGGCTATGCTATCAGTGGCGAAGTGCTTGAAAAAGCGCGGTTTTCCGGACTGGGGCCGGGACGCATCGCTCGAGCGCGCGATGAATTGTTTCTTCTGCGGCGGTGAAATCGAAGTTCGCGAACGCGTGAGCTTTCGCGAGGTTTGTTCAGGATGCGGACGCGCGCAGCACGCGTGCCGAAACTGCGGCTTTTACGATCCGGCTTATAACAACCAGTGCCGGGAGCCGATCGCGGATCGAGTGGTCGACAAGGAACGCGCCAACTTTTGCGAGTACTTCACTCCGGGGAAAAACCGCGCCGCCGCGAGACCGCCAACGGCGCGAAAAGCATTGGACGAGTTGTTCAAGAAGAAATGATGCCACCGTCCCGAGCCGTAAAGCGCCGCGCCTGCTTGAGCTCCTTGATGCTCGCGCTTGCGATCGCCGTATTCGCCGCCGCCGCATGCACGAAGTTCAACAGCCCGCGCGGCGTCGTGGACCGCTTCATCACTGCGCACTACATGGCGATCGATCTGAGAGCCGCCGAGCCGCTATGCACCGGGCTCGCGCTCGACAAGCTGCATCAGGAAATGAAACTGACCCAGGGCCAGGCGATCGATGAAACTACGCGCAAGCCCGTCATCCACTATAAGCTCAAGGCGGAGCGCGACGCTCCCGACCACATCCAGTACGTGTTCCGCGCGACGATCGACGTTCCCGAGGGCGGCTCGTTTCAGAAGAATTGGATGATCTCCGCGCGCAAGGAAGGCGACACCTGGAAGGTCTCGGACTTCAACGAGTACGACTAGCGAGTACGATTAGCGAGTACGATTAGATCGATGGCGCAAAATTCGCGCATAGAGAAAGGCGCTCTGGCGGCGATCGTGCTCGCTGCCGGACTCGGCACCCGGATGCGCTCGGCACGAGCCAAGGTGCTGCACGAGATCGGCGGGGCTGCGATGATCGCGCGGGTAATCCGCGCACTCGAGACGGCGGGCGCCGCGCCGATCGCCGCTGTCATCGGCTACCAGGCGCGCGAGGTCGAGGCCGCTGTGCGCGACGCCACTGCTCGTGCGGAAATCGCTATCGCGACTCAGGCCGAACAGCGCGGCACCGGCGACGCGGCGCGCGCAGGCATTGCCGGATTGCCTGCGGACTACAGCGGCGATGTTCTGATCGCATACGGCGACATGCCGATGCTGACCGCGGCGACGCTTGGCGAGTTTATCGCCGCGCACCGCGAGAGCGGCGCAGCGCTGTCGTTTATCAGCGTAGTCCTGGATGATGGCGGCGCGTACGGGCGCGTGCTCCGCGACGCTAAAGGAGCGGCGCTCGCGATCGTCGAGGCGCGCGACGCCTCGCCCGCCGAGCTCGCGGTTCGTGAAATCAACACCGGAATCTATATCGCGCACGCGGGCTTTCTACGCGTGGCGCTCGATGGGCTCAAACCGAAAAACGCGCAGCATGAATTTTATCTGACCGATATTGTCGCAGCAGCGCGCAAGCGCGAACTCGCGGTCCATGCGTGGCGGGCGCAGGACGCGGCGGAATTCGCGGGCGTGAACACGCGCGAGGAGTTGGCATCGATGGAAACCCTACTTCGTGACCAGGTGAACCGGCGGCTGATGGCGGCGGGAGTGACGTTCGTCGATCCCGCGTCGGCGTATATTTCCGACCAGGCGGAAATCGCCGCCGACGTGATCATCGGACCCAACGTGCAGATTCTCGGGCGATGCCGCGTCGGCGCGGAAACCCGAATCGAGGGCACCGCGTGGCTGAAGGACGTCGAGATCGGCGAGCGATGCCACATCAAACTGGGCGTTCGCGCCGAGGATTGCCGGATCGGCGCGGACTCGGAGATCGGCCCGTTCGCGAATCTGCGCGCCGGCACCGACCTCGAGGGGCACAATCGCATCGGCAATTTCGTCGAAACCAAAAAGGCAAAAATCGGCCGCGGCACCAAGGCCAGCCATCTGAGCTACCTCGGCGACGCGACCATCGGCCGCGACACCAACGTCGGATGCGGCGTGATCACGGTCAACTACGACGGCTACGAAAAACACGCCACCCAGATCGGCGACCGCTGCATGATCGGCTGCGACACTCAGCTAGTCGCGCCAATCAAAGTCGGCAACGACGTCTACGTCGCCTCGGGCACGACGATTATTCGCGAGGTTCCGGACGGCGCGCTCGTGATGTCGCATCATCCGCAACGCGAAAAACCCGGCTGGATGGCGACCTGGCGCAAACGCCACGGTGAC
>JBAPSR010000531.1:0-2259 GCA_049281755.1 Binataceae bacterium (SeqCode) | reverse complement strand
TGCCGCTGTGCGATGGATTTATCATGCTGGCGGCGCATCCCGGCCAGGGGATGGTCCTGATGAGCTGCCTCGATGCGGCAGTCGTAGACGAGTCGGATCCGTTCGCGACCGATGCGGCGCTCGACATCTACGACGAGGCCAACGGATTTAGCACGCCGCCCGCCGCGAGCAGCTATTCGAAGGAGTTCGTCGATCGATATCGCGCGGCGCAGCGTTCGCGATGCGCGCGGATCGACGCGATCGCGCGACGGCACATAGATGAGGCGAATTCCTCGCGCGCGACCATGCGCGAGAAGGATTTTGCCGCGATGCCTCCAGCGCGCAGGAACTTCGCGGCTCGGCGCGCGATGGCGCCGACGTACATGATCGTCTATCGTACGCAGGCGAATCCGAACTACTGCGATCTTTCGATCGACCCGTCCAAGCGCGCCGTCGGCTCGATCATCTCGCCGCGCCCGGACCTCGCAAACTACTCGGCCTTCGGCCTGGGGCGAATCGTCACGCCCGATGCGTGGCTCTCGACCTGGTCGGGGCTGTCCTCATTCGCGAAGACCGCGGTGAATCTGCCCAAGGTCACAGCGCCGACGCTGGTCGTCGGAGCGAACGCGGACCAGGATATTTTTCTCTCCGACGTGCGCGCGGAGTTCGAAGCGTCGGGCGCCACCGACAAGACGATCGCGTTTGTCGAGGGTGCGGATCACTTCATGCGCGTCGGCGGCGCGAACGCGCACCTGGGCGATCCGCGTCCGCGTCTGATGAAGGTGCTGACCAACTGGACCCGCGAGCGCTTCGCACCGTAGGCGCGGAGGGCGGCTATCTCTCGTACGCCGCGAGTTGCTCCTGCCACTTGCTCCCGAACGCCATTATCAGCACCTGCTGATTGATCGCCTCGTCGCCTTCGAGACTGCGCATCTCGCCGCCTCCAGTGTGAGCGATGACCGCAAACGCGGCGCGCGCCTGCTGATAGAACGCAGGCATCGGCGCGGGCGCGGTGTTGGCCTCGCGATGCACGCGGATGTTGAGCTCGTGCTCGAAGCGCTGATGCTCCTGCGCGGTCGGATCGACGACGCTGACAGTGCCGTTTTCGGCGCGGAACTTGCGCTCGAGTTCGAGTATCGCCGCGAACTTGTCCTGCTTCGGCGGCGCGTCGCCGGCCAGCACGATCACCTTGCGCGCGTAGGGCTTCCAGTCCATCCGCTCGACCGCGGCCTGCATCGCGCCGTAAGTGTTTTCTTCCCACTCGCCGCCGCCCTTGGTCTGGATCGCGGATAAAAAGGCGTCGAGCTTGGCGGGCGATAGCGTCAGCGGCTGCACGTCGAGCGGCTCGCCCTCGCCCCCGTACACGACGATTCCGACCCTCGCGGTAGGAACCAGGTGCTGAATCGCGCGCACCAGCATCTTCATCCGCGCCTTCACATCCGCCATCACCAGGCGCATCGAGTCCGTTCCGTCGATCACCAGCACGACGTCCAGGCCATTGCGGCGAAGATTGCCGATAAACCCGCCCCATCCCCAACCGATGCCGGGACCGCGCCCGTTGCCAACTCCATCGCCGCCGCGATTGAGCCCGATCCCGCCGCCCGCGGAACGCACGTAGTCAGTCGCGAGCGCGACCGCCTGCGCCGTTTCGTCAGTCTGCGGCAACTCGGTTTGCTGCGGCGCGACGTCGGGCATCGGCACTTCGGGCATGTCGAGCTTCTGCATCTCGTCGCCACCGCCTCCGCCGCCTCCAGCCTCGAGGTTGACGAGGATCAAATCACGGCCGCGGCTTTCGTGGACCGTGATGATCAGGAACAGCAGCGCGCCGACATGAATCGCGACCGAAAGCGGAAATGGACCGCCGACAAACCGGACCGCCCGCGCAACCACGCCGGCTGCGGCAGCCTCGCGACGCCTGAGCCGCCGGATCGCGATAGCGACGACGATTATCGAGAGGCAAAGCGCTAGCAATGCGAACAGGTACGGGTTCATCGCGGCACCTCCTGATCAGGACCGAGGGCGTCGATACAGACGCTCCCTGATGATCAGATCGGGCGCGGACGGTTTCCTTGCGGATTTTCTTTGCGCGCTAGGGGCTGACGGCTGCGGAATTGATTCCGCGGCCGAATGCGGAGACCTGGTTCTGCCACTGCTCGCCGAAGGCGAGGATCAGCACCTGCTGATTGATGTGCGAATCGTGGGTCAGCGAGCGCATCGCGCCGCCACCCGCGTTGGCCAGCACCTTGAACGCGGCCTGGGTCTGCTTGGCGAACTGCGGCA
>JBAPSR010000530.1:0-3775 GCA_049281755.1 Binataceae bacterium (SeqCode) | reverse complement strand
GCGCGACGCTGCGCACTCACGCCGCGACGCTGCCGGTTGTGACGCTGACCGCGCGCGACATCTCGGACCTCGAGATGCTCGCCTCGGGCGCGTTCTCTCCGCTGACCGGATTCATGGGCGAAGCCGACTACACGCGCAGCCGCGACGAGCTGCGACTTGCGTCGGGCACGCCGTGGTCGATTCCGATCACGCTCGCGGTGGAAGAGGCGACGGCGCGCTCGCTCAAGGTCGGCGCCGATATCGCGCTCGCAACCGATGCCGGAAAGCCGCTCGCGATCCTCAAGCTCGCGGAGATTTACAAGGTCGATCGCAAGCGCGAGGCCGAAGCGGTTTTCGGGACCGCCGAAGACGCGCATCCGGGCGCGAAGAACGTCACCTCGATGCCGCCGTATTGCCTGGCGGGCCGCGTGATTCTTATCGACGACATCCCCGGCCGCACCTTCATGGAGTATCGGCTCGAGCCGCGCGAGACGCGCGCCGAGTTCCGCGAACGTGGATGGAAAAAAATTGTCGCGTTCCAGACCCGCAATCCTACGCATCGCGCGCACGAACATATTCAGAAGTCGGCGCTCGAAATCTGCGACGGCCTGCTGATGCATCCGCTGGTCGGCGAGACCAAGGGCGACGACGTGCCCGCAGCGGTGCGGATGGAGACCTACAAGCTTCTCCTGCAACTCTACTATCCGAAAGATCGCGCGCTGCTGGCCGTGATGCCGGCGCATATGCGCTACGGCGGCCCGCGCGAAGCGATTCTGCACGCGATCATCCGCCGCAACTACGGATGCACTCACTTTATCGTCGGGCGCGATCACGCCGGCGTGGGCAGCTACTACGGCACCTACGACGCGCAGAAAATTTTCTCGCGCTTCGCGCCGGAAGAAATGGGCATCACGCCGCTGACGTTCGAGAACAGCTTCTACTGCAACAAGTGCAACGGGATGGCGTCGTTCAAGACCTGCCCGCATACCGACGCCGACCGCCTGATCCTCTCAGGCACCAAGGTGCGCGAGATGCTCCGCGCGGGCCAAGCCCCTCCGCCCGAGTTCACGCGTCCTGAGCTGGCGGACATCCTGATCAAAGCAATGCGCGAATCAAAGTAGCGCCAGCGCTTAAACGAACGTGCACAAACGGGCGGCCATCGTGACCGCCCGTTTTCTTTTGCGTCGTCGTTTCTCAAAAAATCAGATGCTATCCTTGAGGTGGTCAGGAACGATGGCAAAGGCATCAATCGAGGTTACTTCGACCCTCTACCACAACGGTCAGACGACGATTCCGTCGGAGATTCGTAAGCGCCTGAGACTCAAGCGTGGCGACCAAATTGTCTACCGTATGGCGCGTGACGGACGGGTGATTTTGACTCCAAGAAAGAAAGGCTACATCAAGCATCTCTACGGCATGCTTGGGCCGGCAATACGGAAAGCGACCGTCGACCAGATGAACGACTCGATCGCTGACGCAGTTTGCCAACGGGTGCTGGGTGGTTGAGGGACGCCAGCGCGATCTGGTAGGCGGCAACTCAGATCGGTCGCGATCACCACTCATCCTCGGGCGGCGCGCGAGGCTGCGGCGCGGCGGGCGCGGGCGATATCGCCTGACCAGATCCAGGCATGCTCGGTGCGGCTGACTCCGACCAGCACGCCGAGAAAAGCGCTCGGATGAATGAACAACTCCGCGAGGCCCGCTGCGTCGCGGGTGTGCGCCGCGAAACGCGCGCCGCGCGACTCGAGCCGCCTGGCCAGCGCATCAGCGTCGTCGGTCTCGACGAAGAACATGTACAGCGAGTCGCCGCGTTTGCGATGGAAGCGGCCCATCGCGCCCGCCGGATTGATGATCTGCGAGATCTCGATCCGATCCAGACGCGCCGGCGCGTCGAACATCGTGAGCGTGCCGGCGTATCCGAACTCCTTGCTCTCGATCGGAACGAAGATCGCCGGATTAAGCCCGAACATCTGCGTGTAGCGCGCCGACGCCGCGCGCCAATCGCTCACCACGTTGGTGGTCTCATAGATCCACTTGATCGCGCCGACCGGCGCGCGTTCGTGATGCGTGCTCAGCACTACTCGCATCCCGAAACCCGATGCCTCGGGATCTATAAAGAGCTGCCCCGCGTCGCGGATGACCTTGATTCTCTGGGTTTGCAGATGACTCGCCGCGGCGTCCAGATCCGCGACTGAAAAACCGACGCCGAAAAGTCCGCTGGTCCATCGATCGACGAAATCCTTGACCGGTCCCGCACCCGCCGGCGCGAGCAGCTCGATCAAGCCCGAGCCCGCCTGCATCGTCGAGCGCCGCGCTCCCACCGGCTCGGCTGCATCGCGCCGCACCAGCTCGGCGCCGAAAGTATCGGCGGCGATCTTCTCCGCCGCATCAAGATTCGCGACCGCAATCTGCACCCGATCGACTCGTTTCAGCATCTTCGTTCTCTCCTGTCTACGCGAGTCACTGCAGCGGAGGATCGTCGCTGGGCGGGGCTATTACTGGCGAGCCGTGATGCAGGATCATGAACCACTTGGAGCCTGAGCGTTCGAAGACGTTGGTCGCGAGCACCTGCGAACGCGACACGCCGTCGTAGCCGCGCTGGGTCAGCTCCTCTTCGACGACGATAACCGCAAGGTCGCCGCTGATCATCACGTCGAGCTCGCCCAACTCGAATTTCATTTCGAACGCGCTATCGAAAATTCGCTCCCAGCTCGCCATGATCGGACCCCATCCGGAGAGCTTGCGCCATCCCGGATGGATACACACGATCCGCTGGTCGCGCAGCCATAGCGCTTCCATCTGCTCGGCATCGAGGCTCTCGAACGCGTCGTAGAAGGCGCGGTTCGCGGCGAGCACGGCGTCGTGATCGGTCATGATGATTGCCAGCGTTAGTACTTCACTTCGAGTTTATCCGCAGCGAAATCAACCGGCAACGGCGGCACCTGGTCGGCAAGTAAATGTGCGGTCGGAAGAACGCGGAGATCCAAAATTGCTAGTCCTGCACGTCCCAATCAAGAACTCGAAGCCCGTCTTCATCGGTAAAACTACCGGCTGCGATCATGATGAGATCGACCAGCGCTCCGATTACAAAGAGACCGCCAGTAAGTAGCCACAGGATACCCGTGCCAGTCTTGCCGACGTAGAAACGGTGGATGCCCAGGTAGCCCAGAAAGACGCACAGCAGCAGCGTAATCAGCCGCGACCGGCTGGAAACATCTTCACGCGCCCAGGAAGCGATAGGCGGTGGCGCGCCACATTGCGGACACGCACGCGCGCTTTCGTGAACCATGTGGCCGCAGGCTGTGCAGTGAAGCATGAGTCCCTTCCGTGGCAATCGCTTAAGTTGCCACTACTAATCCGCGGCCGGCGGATCTGTCAACGCAGGGCGCGTCAGGCGCGCGGCAAGGGCTGCGCCGCTGGCCTGATACGCTGCGGCGTCGGCGCACAGGCGTGCGATTTTTCCGGCCGCGGCGGGAATACTCAGTCCGCCCGGATGAATATTCGATATCACCGTGCGATCGGGTTCGAGTGAAGCGAGGCGCGGACGCCAAATCACATACGCGCTCAGGCTCTCGGCGGTCGCAAGCCCGGGGCGCTCGCCGATAATCATGCAGACCAGGTCGGGGCGCAGAATCTCGCCGACATGATCCTCGACGCGCACGCGCGCGTTGCGGATGAAAAATGTTCCGGCGACACGAAAGCGCGCGGCGAGTTTCGTTTTGAGCGCGCGCACGATCGCCGCCGCATGCGCCTGCACCGCGGCCGACGAGAGTCCGTCACCGACCAGGATCACGAG
>JBAPSR010000529.1:0-4231 GCA_049281755.1 Binataceae bacterium (SeqCode) | reverse complement strand
CATCGACCGTTCCTCCCTGAAACAATAAAGATTTACGAGAGGTAATATCCTGAGAGGAAGATTTATGTCAAATGACCAGATAAAATTTATTAAAACAATCTGTAACCAAACTAGACGGCAGAAAATGGCTCATCCGGCCTGCGAGTTTACGGCGCGTCAGTGTGCCAGGAGGCAAAGGAGCTCTCCCGTCTTGATGTTGCGCTCAGAAGGAGCAAGGGAGAGCATGCGCTCAAAATGGAGCGGCCCCATCAGGTGGGCCGCTCCTCTTTAATCTCTAATTCGGAGCCTATCTTCCGCCGCAGCTATTGGCGGAGCTGTCGAAGGCAAAATCGAAGCTGCCAGACGTGGTGAGACCGCCGCACTTGCGAAGGATATAGGTACCTGTCAAGTCCGGCCCAGAGGGCTGCCCGGCGAAGGCTACAGTTTTACAGTCTTTGCCATGGTGTGTCGCGACAAACGAGGTGCTGGTAACTTTGCCGCCCAGAGGACTGGCGGCGCCGGGGATAAGCGAAAGAATTGCGCCCGTGCCTTTGGCCAGTTTCTTGTTGTGCTGAACGAAGAAAATGGCTCCGGTGCCGGCGCCAGAATTGGCGTCATCGATACTGCCGCTCCAGCATCCCGCGATATCCATCGGCGGAGCGGCCTTGTCGGGCTCGGCGACTGCGGCGCCTGGGTTTGTAACGGTCCAATCGCTGCCGGGCGAAGCGGCCTCTTGCGCGCTCGCCGATCCATTAGTAAATGCGGCTAACGCGGAGAACATAAGTGCGGCTCCTGCTGCCGCGACAAGTAGTTTGGCAAACGTTTTCGGCCTAGAAACCTCTGAAAAAAGCTTCTTCACTCTGCGTTCCTCCCAAAAAAATGCGTGAGTGCGGAGTATCCAGAAGAAACGCAATTGTGTCAAAGAGACTAATTGTAGCTTAACATAGCTTCTAGAAACTTGTAATTAGAAGCGATTAGCCGATAGCGGCCGTCAGCCAAAAAAATAGGATTAATTTTAGCGAGAAATAAGGCGAAATAGCGCGAGGGAGCGGTCCTCGAATAGCGGGGTCATCGTGAAGGCGGCGCCGAGCTTTCCCGTTGCTGACGGCCCTGCTTTGGATCGCGGCCGATATTCTTCCAGTCTATTTCCAAGCAGCACCTCGCGCTCGCGGCAATGGGTTCAGTCCCTATTCCACGTTGCTATCGGTGCCGATGCCGCCAACGTCGCGTTTCCGTGTAAACAAGGTGATATACATCGGATTCATGGCAGAGTTGACCTTGAGGATCACTGTGCGGGCCGGTGCCGCAATCGCCTTCCTAGCGGTATGCTGCGGATTGGCTATACCCGTGTGCGCGCAAGCCGCAAGCTCAACTCTCGCACAACCGTCGAAGCTGGCCTCATACGATTGGTCGGCGAGTGCCGCGCCAAATCTGACTACTAGGCCACCACCCGAAAAAATTGTCGACAGTTTTCTGCGAGCCTCTGTCGGAAGCTACTCGGATCTTGAAGACAGCGCCGAGCTCTGTTCGTTTCATTTCGCGGACCTTCGTCACAACGGTTTTCTTACCTTGGTGGCCGGGACTGGTGTGGCCGATCGACCGTCGTGCCGCGACGTTTACATAATTGACAAGACGGCTTCAGGGTTCGAAATATACGCGGCATCTGGGGCGATCGGTGCAGGAGGCGCAATCTCGGGCAGCATCCAGGACCTTAGACACAACGGAAACCTGGAGTTCATTCTCGACGATCCGCTGGGGTCTTATGGTAACCAGTGCATTGCGACCTGGCCGGTGATCTACGCCTGGACGGGTAGCGGTTATACGAACGTAAGCGATCGGTATCCGGATTTCTACCGGCGGAAACTCGACTCTCTCAACAATGCGATTTCCGTTCGAAGACCTTCTGACTACCAGCGGGACGAGGAATGCTTGCTCGCGGAGGCAGCAAAGATCCAGAGATTTCTAGGTACTTCGCCCGAAGCAGGGCTCGATCAGGCAATCCACTTTGCGACCAGCAGTGATTCCGATGATCGTTATTTTGCAGAGGATCTTCTCGGACATATCGGCACCCCAAAAGCGCAAAAATATCTTGCGGCATTAGCTAAGGTTTCCGATACGGGCGTGGCCTATATGGCAAAGGCCTATCTTTCTGCGCTCTCGAAGGGCCCAATCCGTCCGACGGAAGCTTTTCAACGCGTTCAGCAGTAGCAAACCAGCTTGAGTCAGAGACGGTCGGGTGGGCAGACGAATGAAACGATCGCGGGGGAAGCGGATTGGTGTGATAGCGGCCTTGAGCGCCGCCACGTTTGCGATTGGGACCGCCGCGGCGCCCAGTGTATCGCACGCGCAGTTGGCTACATCGGCGTGGCCGATGTTCCATCACGATATCCGGCACACCGGGCTAAGCACGGTCGATACCAGCGCCAATCCTGGCGCGCAGAGATGGGCGATCGACGCACATATCAGTGTGGACGTCACCTCGCCGGCAATCGGTGACGACGGTACCATCTACATCGGCTCCCATGACCACCATCTCTACGCGATAAACCCCAGCGGAAAGAAAAAGTGGGCGTTCGCAACCCGCGGGGTAGTTGACACCTCGCCGGCGATCGGTGCCGACGGAACCATCTACGTGGGGGATGCGGACGGCAGCGTCTATGCGGTAAAGCGCGATGGGACGAAAAAATGGCGGGCCCTGACCTCTGGTACGGTGATCACCTCGCCCGCGATCGGCCCCGACGGGACTATCTACATCGGCGTCTTTTATTATCTTTACGCGTTATCCGACAACGGCAAATACGCCAGCGAGAAGTGGGCATTCGGGACCGACAGCCTCGGCCTAACCGCGCCAGCAATCGCGCCGGATGGGACCATCTACTTCGGCTCTTATGACGACAATCTGTACGCGGTAAATCCCGACGGAACGCTGAAGTGGACCTTTGCGACCGGCGATCTGATTGAAGCTTCCCCGACGATCGGCGCCGACGGGACCATTTACGTCAGCTCCATTGACGACAACCTGTACGCGGTAAATCCCGACGGAACGGAGAAGTGGGCGTTCGCAACCGGTTTCCAGGTGCTGTCTTCGCCGGCGATCGGCGCCGACGGCACCATCTACTTCGGTTCCGGTGACTTCAACCTCTACGCGCTGACCGACGGCGGGCAGGGCGCTGTCGTCGAGAAATGGGCATTCAAGGCCGGTCCGATTGAGACCTCTTCGCCGGCGATCGGCGCCGACGGAACGATTTATATCGGCTCCAACGAAGGCGCCACCTCGGGAATGCTCTACGCGGTAACACCGGATGGAACGCAGAAATGGGGTTTCACAACCGCCGGCCTGCTTGGCGCCTCCTCTCCGGCGATCGGCCCCGACGGGACCATCTACGTCGCCGCCGAGAGCGGCAAATTCTACGCGGTGGGTACGCGGAAGACTCGTTCCAATGACAACGGCCGATAGCTCCCCGCGCTCCCGCATACAGCGTGAATCGCAACAGAGACGATCATGCGTCCTCTTCGCATAAATCTTCCCTGTCACGCGCCTATGACGCCGGGGTCAGACGAAATAGCGCGAGGGCGCGGCCTTCGAAGATCGGCGTCATCGTGAACGCGGCGCCGAGCTTGCCCATCTCGTCTTTCAGCACTGTGCCGTACTCGCTCGATTCGGGTGCGCATAGCAGCAGGTAGGCGCCCGCGCTACTTCGCGCTTTTGTGGCGAGCAATGCTTCGGCTTGCGGCGAAATCGAATCGCCGACGAATAGCGTCGGCGGAATCGGACCGGTCCATCCTTGAGCTCGTTTCACGAACAGGCGGCTGAGATGGTAATCGGTGAAGCTCCCTCCAGGATCAGCCGAGCTGAGCGCGACGAACTGGCGATCGCTTCCCGGGATGTAGAGCTGCAGAAACTCAAGCGAGATGTTGCTCGCGATCGTTGCGCCGAGCGGGATCTGCGCGTCAACCTGCTCGAACGCCGCGACGATCGGCGAGGCCATCGGCGGCGCCGACAGCCTTGAGACGACTTCCCCGCCGATCGCGATCAGCAGCATCGCGTCGAGGACGATCACGCCGATCGCTCCTGCGGTCCGGCGCGAGGTTTTGCGGCTCGACGCGAGCTTTGCGCGCATCCAGCGGTTTGCAAGCGCCGCCCCGTAGCCTGCGCCGATAAACAACACGAAGGTTCCGGGCAGCAGGAACACCACGTCGGTGAAAACGTGGAATATATAGATCGCAAATAGTGCGGCCAGAAATCCTAAAC
>JBAPSR010000528.1:0-2476 GCA_049281755.1 Binataceae bacterium (SeqCode) | reverse complement strand
GCCACGGGCAGCGCCGGCGCGTTCGCGACCGGACGTGAAGCGCCCGCGCGCAGGGTAGCCGCGCCCGGGCGGTGCGCTTCGCGGCGCAGCAACTCTTCGCCCACGCCCAGAAGCGGAGCCGCTTTCCGCGCCAGCATGTCGAACTCGAAATTATTCGTGACCATCCGGAGGACCGCCGCGACTCTCTCTGCCGCTTGCGCTCGCGCGGCCAGCGAGCGGCCGGCCTCTTCGGCCTGCGCCTGAAGAAAATAATCGATCAACAGCCCGGCAGAATCGGCCAGGCGCGCGAGGCTCTCGGCGCCATGCTCCCGGATGAAGGTGTCGGGATCAAATCCGGCGGGAATGAAGATCCCGCGCCCAAGCAATCCCGCCTGCAGGAAAATCTCGAGCGCGCGCAAAGAAGCCTTGCGCCCCGCGCTGTCGCCGTCGAAGCACGCAAGCACGTTGCGCGTGTGCCGGCTCAGCAGCCGCAACTGCTCGACGGTCAGCGCCGTGCCGCATCCCGCTACCACTTCTTTGAAGCCGGCCTGCGACAGCATGATCGCATCGATGTAACCTTCGACCAGGATCGCGCGATCCTTCGCCGTGATCGCCTGGCGCGCTTCGAACAATCCGTACAAAGTGCGGGTCTTCGAATAGAGCGGCGATTCCGGCGAGTTCAGATATTTCGGCTGCCTGTCGTCGAGCACCCTGCCCCCGAATGCAATCACGCGCCCCTGCACGTCGCGAATCGGGAACATCACGCGCGCCCGGAACATATCGTGCGTGCCGGCCGGATCGCGCTTGAGCAGGCCGAGCTTGAGGCCGCAGTCGGCCAGCCCACGCTTCTCGAGCGCACGTGCGAGCCATACAGGCTGTTCGGGAGTGAAACCGACCTTGAATGCGCGCGCGGTTGCGGGAGTGATTCCGCGCGCTTCCAGATATGCGCGCGCGCGCTCACCCTCGTCACTCTTCCAAAGCGCGCGTTCGAAGAAATCCGCGGCGAATTGATTGGCGCGATAGAGCCCGTCGCGCTCCGAGACGCTCGGGCCGCCGACGTTTTCGCTCTCGGGAATTTCGATCCCGTATCGATGCGCGACCTGGCGCACCGCTTCGGGAAACGTCAGCCCCTCCATCTTCATGATGAAGTTGAAGACCGTGCCACCGGCGCCGCATCCGAAGCAATGAAAGAATCCGCGCTCGGCATTGACCGAAAACGACGGAGTCTTTTCCTGATGGAACGGGCACAGGCCGGTGAAGTTGCGCCCGGTGCGGCGCAGCCGGACGTGCGCGCCGACAATCTCGACGAGATCGGCGCGCGTGCGCACTTCCTCGATCTTGTCTTCTCCGATTCGTCCCATCAGGCGCCCAGCACCGACCGCATCCGGTCGGGATAGTTGGTCATGATTCCGTCCACGCCCGCGTCGATCAGCGCAAGCATCTGTGCCGGCGCATCGACGGTCCATACCAGGACCTTGAATCCGCGTGCGTGTGCGGCGATGCAGAAGTCAGGCGTCGCAAGGTCGCGACGCGGATTAACCGCGTAAGCGTGGAGACGTGCGGCGGCTTCGAGCATCCGATCGGGCTTCTTTTCCGCCAACACTCCCGCGCGGATCTCCGGCGCTACCGTGCGCATCGCTTCGAGCGCGCCCCACTCGAAGCTCGACACCATCGAGGTCCCGATCGCATCACACTTGCGCATAATCTCGGCGACCTGCGGTTCGATCCCGGCGATTTTCAGCTCGACGTTCAGGCCGCATCGCCCAGCCGTCGTCGCGAACACCTCTTCGAGGGTAGGGATCCGCTCGCCACGGCCCGCGTCCAGGGACTTGAGTTCCGCAAGCGTGAGTTCGGCGACCGCCCCGCGTCCGTCAGTCGTGCGATCGACGGTATCGTCGTGAATCACAACCACCGCGCCGTCGCGGCTTAGCTGCACATCAAGCTCGCACATATCGGCTCCCGCATCGCACGCGGCGCGGAAAGCGGCGAGCGTGTTTTCCGGAAATGCCTTGCTGGCGCCGCGATGCCCGATATTCAGCACGCGCGCGCTCATCGTGTGATCCCTGCAATTGCCATCTAATAGAAGAATCTTACGCAGTCCGGCCGCGGATCGGCAATCGCCGCCTGGGAGTATCTCCACAGCCCGCAATCCCATCGCGGCTCGATCTCGCGTAAAATCATCGGCGGTTCCGATGACTCAGGCCAAATCCATCGCTCGATCATATACCAAGGCGACGTTCCGCACTCCGGCCGCGATGGCGGACGAGGCAGCGGGATTTTTGGTTGCCAATGGCGCACTCGGATGCGCGGTCGCGGAGATGGCGCGGCCCAACCAGCGACCGCGCGCGATCGTCACGCTCGAGGCGTTTTTCACTCGCGTTGCGGCGCGCGAACTCGCGCGGCTTCGGCTCGCGATGCGCGACGCGGGGATGCTCGCGGCCGGAGAACGCGCCCGTGCGCCGCGCAGGATTATCGATCCTGGATGGGCCACGATGTG
>JBAPSR010000527.1:0-3726 GCA_049281755.1 Binataceae bacterium (SeqCode) | reverse complement strand
GCCGCCGCAGACGCTTGGCAAATGGCTCGGCGTTGACGCGGTGGTTTACGGAAGAATAACCCACTACGAAGCATACTATGCGGGGCTAATATCGGCATGGCAGGTCAGCGCCGACGTTAAGATGGTTTCGACGCAGGACGGAGAGCAGATTTTTGCCGCCCAGGGCAGCCGCTATGACGTCAACCTGCAGCCGGCGTGGGATCCGATTGATATCGCGATAAATTCCGCGATGGGCTTGCTGCAATTGCGGGACATCGAGCTGGCGCGCTCAGAGGAAGACGACGCGCGCGAAATCGTACTGCGGATTCCGCGCTCGCAGCGCCTCGAACGCAATCTGGTCGAGGAAGCGGATGGAGGAAACGTGCAATTCGCGGGCCGCGATTTGGAGCAGCCCCAAATTGACTCAGAGGTTCGAGTGACTACCAGTGAGTAAGTAAGAGCTTGGAGCGCCCTGGCCAGGGAGCCGCAGGGAAGATTCATTTGGCAACGCGCGTGATGAGCGCGTTGATAACCTCGAGGTCGATCGGTTTCGCAAGTACATCGACCACCAGCTTGCGCCGCGGATCGAGCCGGCCTATTTCGCTGGTCCATCCTGTGACCAATAGAACCTGCGTGCCGGGCGCGATCTCCGCCGTCTGTTCGGCGATTTCCCATCCATTCATCCCCGGCATACCGATATCGCAGATAACGAAGTCGAAGCGCGTTGCGCCGCGCAGATGGCGAAGTCCCTCGTATCCGTTCGATGCGGTCGCGACGATGTAGCCCTTGCCTTCGAGCGCTTCGCTGAGCGCGTCCAGGTTGTCATGGTCGTCGTCGATTACCAGCACCTGCAAAGGACGGTCGGCAGCAACCCCGTCGCGCCCGTTGTGATCCGCTCGGGCAGGGCGCACGAGGGTCTGGTGGGGCGCGACCTCGCCGGTGGGTACTGACAGGATGATCCTTGAGTCCGCGCCGTTGCGATCCTCGACGCGAAGGCTCCCGCCAAGACGCGCGATCAAGCCCGACTGCGCAAGCGAGCGCGAAATTTCACCCGCCTCGAAGATCGAGCTGTCGATCGATCGAGTCTGGCCGCGCGCGCCCGGTGCGACCAGCGGATGCGGCTCGATCGCTACAGTCAACTGCATGGTATCGGTCGACGCGTTAACCATCACCGCTCCGCCCGCCGGCATCGTGTCGCACACGCTGAGCAGCAGCCGCTCGAGTGCGTCGCCGAGATCTTCGGCCGCGAGCGTCGCCGGCTCGAACGCGCCGATTTCGAGATCGACGTGAAACACGCGATCTCTCTCGGGATAGCGCTGGCGCAATTGGCCGCGGACTCGCTCGATTGCGGCGCGGATAGAGTCCGACGGATCGATTGGGCCGGTTACCGGAGATTGCGCGCCCAAGCCGTTCTGCACATGCCTGGTTACGTCGCTCGCGTCGCCCAGGAGACGCCGAAGCCGGTCGATGCTTTCGATCTGCGCTGGCGCGTGTGCCGCTGCGCGCATCACTTCGAGCCGCAGACCCATCGCGCTCAGGATGTTGTTCAGATCGTGCGCCAGCGCCGACGACTGTAACCGTCGCTGGCGTGCAACTCCGGCCGTGGATGCCGCCTCGCGCATCCGAAGGATCTCGCTGCGCAGACGCACGGTTTCGGTGATGTCACTCAGAACGCAGGTGAAGCGCACGCCCGGGCGCCATCGCGATTGCTCCTTCAGGATCGTCATCGCGACCCACAGGATGCTTCCGTCGCGGCGCACACGGATGCCCTCTTCCGAGAAGCTGCCGAGTTCCGACGCTACGCGAAGCGCCTCGCCGGGCCGATCTCGCATCAACTCTTGCGGAAGATAGAGCAGACTGAACGAGCGTCCGATTATGTCTTCGCCGCGGTAACCGGTCATCCGCGCCGCGCCCTCGCTCCAGCCGGTGATCTTCCCGGTTCGATCGAGAGTGAGGATCGCGGAATCTTTTATCGATAGCGAAAATTGCTTGAACAGCTCGGAATGCGACCATCCACCTGCAAAATCGGCAATTCTGCCCCCCAAGCTTGTCGTCTCTCGGGCCAGGTGTCGTAACCCGGTGCGCAATGATTGCCGACGCATCGCGGTTTCACCGAATGCCACAGACGCGAAGCTGAATCGCGCGGTTGCGGGAAAGATAGGTGGAAATTCGGGCGCGCAGGCGCTGCGGCCATCCCGGCGGAGGGCGGACTGCCACATCATAGAAAAACTTCACGATTCCCGGTGCGATTCCTGGAAGCCGTGAATACAGACGGATCCGCGCAGGCATACCAGACGTCAAAGCACTACCTGTGCCACCAGGAACCGCATAGGCACAAAGAAATCACCGGGGTTTATCGCGCGCGCCCGCTAAAGATTCCCGCCCCCAGGAGCACGACGCCAATCACGATCGCACCGACGCTTACCTGGACCGGTATAACGTGCGTAGTCTGCTGCGTGCTCTGCACAGATAGATCGCCAAGCTTGGCGACTTGATGGGTGTCCTGCGTGGTGAAGAATGGCATCGCCATCCCGATTATGCCGAGCAGCAACAGCACGGCTCCAATGCCTGTAAGTGGTCTCATAAGATCTCCTATACGCCGCCGTCCTTTTCGTCATGGCTTGCGGGCCGCGTGGCAAAGCGAGTGAGGATATATCCGGCCAGGATCGCGGCCGCGCCGCTGATCGCGAGCGATTGCCACCACGGCAGCCATTGATGCAGGAGCATGATCAGCGCCGCCAGCAGAGTGACCCCGCCCGCCAGCATCACGAAACCCGCGATCAGGCCTGCGACGACGCGATCGGTAAGATCGGAAAAAATCGGGATGAGCGAGTTGCGGAACAGTTCGATCTCGACGCGAATCACGTGCGTCAGATCGCTGATCACGCGTTCTGCCAGCTCGGGCCAGGTGATATCTCCCGGCGGCTGGCGCGCAGGTGTGGGACTCGTGTGAGGGGAAGTCATTGCGCCGCGCGCGCATCGCGGGATCCGGAAGTGCTGGCCATACCAATCACTCCGCCCACGAGCATCAGGCCCAGCGCCAGAAAGTTATCGTCAACGGCTCCGAGCAGAAAACCCGCGGCGCCGGCAGCGCATAGCACCGCCAGCGAGTAGCGTTCGATCAACTTTTCAGGCTGAAGCTGATCGCCGACCGCTTCGGCCCTTTCGTTCACTTCCGCCAGCGTTCGATGAAGCTGTTCCTTTGCCTGCGCGAGCTGTGCTTCGAGTCGATCTGTGTCGTTTGCCATTGTTGTTACCCAGTCCGGCGATCGCGTCGAGAATCAGTTTTGGCGCCGCGATCCGCATCGCGGACACGAGCATCACTCGGCCAATCCAGGTGCGAAGGCCGCCGCCCAGAATGAAGCCAGCGCCAGTTGCTATACCGACCGCCACCAATGGGTTCTGCTTGATGTTGGCCGCCAGTGCCGACTCATCGAGCCCCGGCGATTCCGCGTGCGACCCCATCGTCGTCAAAGCCTACGCGGAAATCCGGCGGATGATTTGCGCTGCCACGTATCCGACGAGAAACGCTCCGGCGACCGCCAATAGCGGCTCGCGCTTTACGAAGTCGAGCAGGCCTTCGCCGGCCTGGCTCGCGTAGTCGAGTGATTTTTCACCGTACTCGCGCACGCTTTCGTAGCCGTCCTCGAGCGCCTCGCGGCCGGCCTTGCGTACGTTGTCGAAAGCCTCGGATCCGGCGGCGATGCCGTCTTCGAGTTTGCTGTCCACCATTTTGCTCAACCTCCA
>JBAPSR010000526.1:0-2520 GCA_049281755.1 Binataceae bacterium (SeqCode) | reverse complement strand
ATTCCGGTCTTCTACGTGCCAGCGTTCTTTTACAACACCGCGACCAACTTCACGATCGTCGATCTGTGGCGATTCTGGATCATCCATCTATGGGTCGAGAACTTTCTCGAGCTCTTTGTCACCTGCGCGGTCGCGATCATCTTCTACCAGCTCGGAATCGTATCGAGCACGACCGCCGCGCGCGTCGTCTATCTCGACGCGTTGCTATATCTCGGCGCCGGGATCATCGGCACCGGACATCATTGGTACTTCACCGGCCAGGGACAGATCGCGATGGCGCTGAGCTCGGTGTTCTCCGCGATGGAGGTCGTTCCGCTGACGCTGCTGACACTCGACGCTTGGGATTTCATCGCGCTGACGCGGGGGCGATGCGATACCTGCGGCGAGGATATTTCCGTGCCGCATCGATGGACCTTCTTCTTCCTGATGGCGGTCGGGGTCTGGAATTTTATCGGCGCCGGAGTGTTCGGCTTTCTTATCAATATGCCGATCGTGAGCTATTTCGAGGTCGGGACGATGCTCACGCCAAATCACGCGCACGCCGCGTTCATGGGTGTGTTCGGGATGCTGGCGGTCGCGCTGATGGTCTTCGCGTTTCGCCAGGTGTCCTCCGACGAGCAATGGCGCGACACGGAAAGGTATATTCGGGTGTCGTTCTTCGGACTCAACCTCGGACTCATGCTGATGATCGTCACCAACCTGTTCCCGGGCGGCGTGCTGCAACTCTATGACGTCCTGCAAAACGGATATTGGCACGCGCGCAGCGAAGCATTCGGACACAGCACGCTGATGCACTCGCTCGAATGGGCGCGGCTGCCGGGCGATCTGATCTTCATCGTGCTGGGCGTCGCGCCTCTCGTGATCGCGGCCCTCAAAACTTACGCGAATCTGCGAAGAGGTCCCGCGCAGTCGATAGAGGCTCAACCGGAGCCGGCCCGCGCGGCGTCATAGGCATCGGTCCCGCTCGATCGTCTGGCGGCCGCGCATGGTATACTCGATTCTTGAGGTTCGATTTTCTCGCGCGAGGGTAGCGTCATGGCGCGTTCGTCCAAGAAATTCACCGATCCAACCGATCTCGCAATCGTCGAGGTTCATCGCCGCTTCGTCGAGGTGATGGAATCGGTCCGCCTCGAAACTATCAGCCCCGAGATGAAGCAGCGCTACCTGGCGGTGATGACCAACCTGACCGAGAAGCTCGCGATACCGTCCAAGCCGCTGTCCGAAATCGTCGGCGAGGTAATGGCCGAGGCCGGCCCGTTCATCTTCCAGGCAATGCAGCGCTAAGCGCCTTAAATGCGCGTTAAATACCGCTTTAAAATCCGCGCCAAATCGGCCCCCCAAGGCAAAGAAATCTTCGGTTGAGGATTAGCGAGCGAGAGCTCCTGACCCTCGCGTGCGCGCCTTAACGTACTGTCATCATTTTGCTTGAAACGCGCGCGTGCACCATTGCGTCAAAGGCTTGTGACGATCCCGCAAATCGAGCCGCGGCGGATGCGCGCCAATCCTGACGAGGCGTTAATCCGCGCGTCCGATTCCGCAGCATCCGCGATAATCGCCGCGCCACGCTTCGATGGCACGATCGTCGCTCTGAGGAACCGGCGGGAGCTGAGTTTCCGCTGAGAGGAGCGGTACCACAATGGCCAGCACCGAAGAGCTTCGTTTCTCAACCGCGTCGGGGGTGGACCGGATCCAGATGCGATGGCCCGCCGTCCTGGTTTTTCTGATCGGCGTCGCCGCAATCCTGTCGTTCGGCGGATGCGCCGCGTTCAACCCGCAGGGCGCGGCAGAGCAAGCCACGCCAAGCTACTACAACGGCCAGCAGTACAGTTCGCTCTCGCCCGAGCAGAAGATGCAGCTCGAAGATCACCTATCCAATCAGAGCAACAACGCGTGGCGCACGACCGCATCGGTCGCCGGCGGACTCGGCACGCTGACCCAGGGAACGGGAGTCCTGCTGTGGGCGGTCAAGCGATGAAGTGACGCCGATCATCGCTGGAGTATTCGCGATGAAACCCGACGGCACCAGAAAATTCCGCGCGACGCGCTCGGTAGCGCTCGCGCTTTTTTTCGCGATTCTAACCGGCGCGGCCGGATGCACCGCGATGTACCCGCAGACCGCCGCGCAGAACTACGCCCCGCTCTATTACGAAGGCGGATACAACTCGCTCACGCCGCAACAGAAAATGCATCTAGAAGACCATCTGTCGAATCAGAGCAACCAGGCGTGGCACACGACCGCGCAAGTCGCCGGAGGCCTCGGCCATCTGATGCAAGGCACCGGCACGCTACTCACCGCGCTCCGCGGCCATCCAGCACGCCGCCGCCTATAACGAATCGCCCAGACCCTCGCGAATCCGCATTACTCATTCCTGCGGCGCGCTTTACGGCTTGGGCTGCCGCGGTTCGGTCAATTTGAGATAGCTACCTTCCCGCCGCATTGTGCGCGTATCCGGACCGGGATCCTCGCCGAAGGAAGCCGCTCTTTTGGCAATGGTCGCCACCCGCGAATCGGCGTCGTTG
>JBAPSR010000525.1:0-3662 GCA_049281755.1 Binataceae bacterium (SeqCode) | reverse complement strand
GTCGCGACGGCCGATCGAGCTAGATTTATCGCGTGCCAAAATGTTCAAGCTGCGGAACTGAAAATCCGCAAGGTATGAGATTTTGCGGCAATTGCGCCACGCCGCTCGGCAATCGATGCCCGAAGTGTGCCTTCGATAATCCCGCGTCGTTCAATTTCTGCGGGCAATGCGGAAATCCTCTGCGCCCGGCCGCCCCGGCATCGGCTGCCGTCCTGAACGCAGCGCCCAAGCAGGAGGTTCGCGTCGCGCCCGAGCCGGCCACAGCGGATGCGCTCGACGGCGAACGCAAGACCGTCACCGCGCTGTTCGCCGATATCAAGGGGTCGATGGATCTGATGGAGGAGCTCGACCCGGAAGTGGCGCGCGCACTGATTGATCCGGCCCTGCGCTTGATGATCGACTCGGTTCATCACTACGACGGCTATATTGTGCAATCAACCGGCGACGGAATTTTCGCTCTGTTCGGCGCTCCGATCGCGCGCGAGGACCACGTCCACCGCGGCTTGTATGCAGCGCTCAGGCTGCAGAGTGAGATGCGCAAGTATTCGGCGCGCTTGCGCGAGGCCGGCAATCCGCCGCTGGAGATCCGCATCGGCCTCAACATGGGCGAAGTGGTGGTGCGCTCGATTCGCACCGACGATGAGCATACCGAATACACGCCGATCGGCCACTCGACCAGTCTCGCCGCGCGGATGCAAACGCTGGCGCCGACAGGCTCGATTGCGGTTACCGAAACCTTGCAGAAATCGGCGACAGGTTATTTCGAGTTCAAGCCGCTCGGCCCCACACGCGTCAAGGGCGTGAGCGAGCCGGTAAACGTCTATGAAGTGATTGGGTTGGGCGCTCTGCGTACGCGGCTGCAGATCTCGGCTCAGCGTGGATTGTCAAAGTTCGTGGGCCGCCACAATGAAATCGATCAACTCCGCCGCGCGCTTGGGCTGGCCCGCGCCGGCCATGGCCAAATCGTTGCCGCCGTTGCCGAAGCGGGAGTCGGCAAGTCGCGCCTCTTCCATGAATTCAGGTCGATGTCACAGGACGATTGCTTTGTGATGGAGGCCTTTTCCGTCTCGCATGGACGCGCCTCGCCCTACTTGCCGGTGATCGAGCTGCTCAAGAGCTACTTTCGCATCGCCGATCAGGACGACGATCGTGCCCGGCGCGAAAAGATCACCGGCAAAGTGCTCGCGCTCGACCGTGCGCTCGAAGACTGCCTGCCGTATCTCTTCGCGCTGCTGCGGGTCGAAGATCCAACCAGTCCGCTGCGAGAAATGGACCCTGCTATCAGGCGCCGCCGCACACGCGAAGCGATCAAAAGCGTGGTCCATCGCGAGAGCCTGAATCAGCCGCTGCTGCTCATTTTCGAAGACCTGCACTGGGTCGATACCGAGACCCAGGCTCTGCTCGACCTCCTGGCCGACAGCATCGGCACCGCGCGCATACTCATGATGGTTAACTACCGTCCCGAATACGGACATCAATGGGGCGGCAAGACTTACTACACCCAATTGCGGCTCGACCCGCTCGGGCGCGAGAGCGCCGCCGAGATGCTTTCCGGGCTGGTGGGCGACGATGCTCAGTTGCGCGAGCTCAAAGAGTTGATCATCGCCAAGACCGATGGCAATCCTTTTTTCGTCGAAGAAATGGTCCAGGCGCTGTTCGATCAAGGCGTGCTCGCGGACAACGGCGGCGTGACTCTGGCGAAACCACTCGGTGCGATTCTCATTCCGCCGACGGTGCAGGGCATTTTGGCCGCGCGCATCGATCAGCTCACTCCCGGGGGCAAGGATTTGCTGCAGACACTGGCGGTCATTGGCAAGGAGTTTCCATTGGCGCTGGCGCGCCGCGTGGCCGCGCGGCCGGAAGACGAACTCACGTCGGAACTGGCCAGACTTCAACTCGCCGAGTTCATCTATGAGAAGCCGGCCTTCCCGGAGAGCGAATATACCTTCAAGCACGCGCTTACACAGGAGGTAGCCTACAATTCCGTATTGATCGAACGGCGCCGCGAGATCCATGAACGCACGGCGGAGGCGATGGAGCAGCTTTTTGCCGGCCAGCTCGACGATCACCTCGGTGAACTGGCGCATCATTACGGCTCTAGCGGCAATGCCTCCAAAGCGGTGGGCTTCTTGAAGCTGGCCGCCGAACAGGCCAGTGCGCGCTCCGCATATGACGACGGGATCCGCTACGTCAACGAGGCACTCACGCTGCTGGCCTCGCTGCCGGACTCGCGCAAGCGCGATCGTGAAGAGATCGGCATCCTGGGGATACAGGGACCGCTGCTGGCGACCACCCAGGGTTTTGCGAGCCTCGCGCTGGCCGAAAGTCTCAATCGCGGGATGGCGCTGTGTCAGCGTATCGGCGAAGGCCCGGAGATGTTCAGGGTCATGTTCGGGCTGTGCAGCTTCAACCTGGCGCGCAATCGTCTGCAGGATGCGATGAGTCTGGCCGAGAAAACTCTCAACCTCTCGCGCCTGATGAACGACGAGATAGCCGAAGCCGCCGCGCATTCCAACCTCGGCTCGGCTTGCTTGTGGCGCGCCGAATTCGGCGTCGCGCGCGAACATTTCGAGCAGGCGATCGCGGTCTACGATCGCGATCTTCCCCGCTACCTGCCGATGCCGCTGGCTTCGGTGGTTGCGTCGCGATGCCAGATGTCGTGGGTGCTTTGGTTCCTGGGCTACACCGATCAGGCTCATGCGCGAGGTGAGGAGGCACTGGAACTCGCCAACCGCCTCGGCAGGCCTTCCAGCATCGCGTTCGCCCTGATGTATGCAATCGCGCTGGCGCACTTTCGCGGCGACTACGCGACGATTCGGCCACGAGCGGAATCGCTCATCGAAATCGCGCGCGAGGGCGGCTTTCCATACTGGTCGGCGGTGGCCTCGATGATCATCGGGCGGGTTCTGATCGGCGAAGGCAATTACGCCGCAGGGATCATTCGGATGCGCGCGGCGATGGCGGCGCTAATCGAGAACGGTGGCGAGTTGATCTACTGTTACGCGCTGAGCCTGCTCGCCGAGGCATACCTGGGATCGCGCGAGCCTGAAAAGGGACTCGCGGTTGTGGCCGAGGCCTTCAAGGTGATCTCGAGCAGCGGCCAGCGCATGCACGAAGCCGAGATATGGCGTCTGCGCGGTGAATTGATCGTGATGCATCGCGGCGACCCTCATGAGACGCAACGCAGCTTTCAGCACGCGATCGAGATAGCTCGCCGCCAGCAGGCGCGCTCCTGGGAGTTGCGCAGCGCGACCAGCTTCGCCGCCTTCCTCCATTTTCACGATCGGCGCGAAGAGGCCAAAGCGATCCTTGCCCCGGTTATCGCGACCGTCATCGAGGGCCACGAAAGCCCCGATTTCAAGGAAGCGACAACGCTGATGTCCGCTCTCAATTGATTAGGGCGCTCGAGAGTCGCCCTGCTTTCACCGGTATGCGATCGAGTCGGCGGCCTTTCGTTAAGCTGAGACTCCGTGGCGCAGGACCTTACCCGGAGTTGCGCCGGTGAAACGGTCGCCCTCCCAGGTAATCTGGCCGTTCACGATCACATGACTGTAGCCCTCGGCGCGTTGCACGCGGCGCCATTCGTCGCCCGGCAAGTCGTGCGCAATCTCGACTGGCAGGACCTTCAACCGCTCGAGGTTGTAAATCACGATATCGGCCGG
>JBAPSR010000524.1:0-16889 GCA_049281755.1 Binataceae bacterium (SeqCode) | reverse complement strand
GCAGCCTACCGAGTCGTATTGTTCGACCAACGCAACTGCGGACGGAGTACGCCGCACGCAAGCGCGGCCGATACCGACCTTTCAAGCAACAACACCGCCAACCTGATCGAGGACATTGAACTATTGCGTCAGCATCTGCACGTCGACCGATGGCTGGTCGCCGGCGGATCATGGGGCAGTATCCTGGCGCTGGCGTACGCAGAAGCGTACCCCACGCGCGTTACCCAAATGATCTTGTGGGGCGCCGCGACCGGACGGCACAAGGAATTCGACTGGCTATTCCGCGGCGGCATAGCAATCTTGTTTCCGGAGCAGTGGGAGCGATTGCGCGCCGGCGTACCGGCGGTCGAGGGCGATCGCGACGTCGTCGAGGCGTACTACCTATTACTCAATGATCCCGATCGCGCGATTCGCGAACAAGCGGCCCTGGCGTGGTGCACCTGGGAGTCCGCCACTCCGGCGTGGCCTCCGGCTCAGGGACTCTCGCGACGTTTCGGCGATCCTGCGTTCGCGATGGCGTATGCGCGCATCGTAACTCACTATGTCCGTCACAACGCGTGGCTCGGGGACGAACGCCTGCTTCGCGGCGCCAGCGCTCTTGCGGAGATTCCCGGCGTCATCGTGAATGGGCGCTTTGATTTCCAAGCACCTATCGGCTGGGCGTGGGACCGAAAGCGCGCATGGCCATCAGCCGAGTACGTGATCGCCGACAATGCCGGTCACGACGCTTCCGCCGGGGACATCGCCGACGAGTTGATTCGCGCAACCGATCAATTCGCAACAAGACGATAGCGTCGCAATCGCAGCCGTTCGGCCGGCAGGCCCGGGCGGCCAAATAAAACCGGCCTCGGTATGCGCCGGATCCGGTTCGTCAGAATTTAGCGCGCGAGGTCTTTTGCCCGTGCGCGACGATCGGTTGAGAAGGGTGAGGATTTTTCACGGTTTGGCGAACCTCACCTTCTTCGAAACTCCATTCAACTCTCGCTGAAAATCGAAATCAGTCCGGCAGGGGGTTTGCATATTGGAACCGATCAACTTCGATCTTCCATAAATCGGCTTCACCTCAGGAGAGCTTTGAATCAGATATACGACCATCCCGACGACTACGATCTCGAACATCGCCGAGATGGCGACGATATTCGCTTTTACTGCGAGCTGGTTCGAAAGCTGCTGCCGGCCACTGTCATCGAACTCGGCTGCGGCACTGGACGTATAACGGTGCCGCTGGCGCAAGTCGCGGCGCGGAACAATCTCAATATCATCGGTGTGGATTCAGGAGCCGAGATGCTCGACAAGGCGCGCCAACATCTGGCCGAAACGCCTTTTGAAATCCGGCAGCGGCTGAAATTTGTCGAAAGCGACATGCGATCCTGGCGCGCCGAGCGGGCCGTCGAGCTCATCGTGGTGCCCTGTTCTTCAATCAGCCATGTATTGAGTCTCGGCGATCAGCTCGAGTTGTGGCGCGTCGGCTACGATAATCTCGCCGAGGGCGGCCGGTTTGTAGTCGAAGTGCAGATGCCAAATCTTGCGACGTTTGCGCAGTCATTCAGTCGCCCTCCACGCGTTCTGACCGAGGTCGATCTGGATGTGACCGATCCGCACACCAAGTCACGCCTGCTTCGCCATAAAAGCACGTCGTACGTCAGCAATGAGCAGAAGGCTTCAATTCGTTTCGTCTATGAAAGATTCGAGAAGACGGTGAGCGTGGAAAGGTATATCGATGACTTCGCCAGTCATGTCTATTTTCCCCGTGAACTCCAGCTCCTGTTTATGCACACAGGTTTCGAGGTCGAAGCAGTTTACGGTGACTACCATTTCCGGCCGCTCGAACCGGCCTCGCAATTGATTATCATGGTCGGACGAAAGCCCGAATCGCTTCGAGACGCATCGCGATAATGTGGCGAAATCGGAACCTATCAGTAGGTCATTTTTACCGATCGGACACAGCTATGTCCCACAAACCTCGCGCGATCAACCACTCTTTTTGGCATGGGCTGTGCTTTTACCCCAAACGGAGGTTTTACTCAGTATGAAAAAGCTAATGCGATGTCTTGCAATTTCCGCCTTGAGCCTGGTCGCAGTATCGTTCGTCGCCGCCTGCGGTTCGACGACCAAGGAAGAATCCAGCCGCACGACAACCTATGTGCCCGAGGCTCCTCCTCAGGTAGTCGTAAATCCTGCGCCTGTCGTCGTGTCACCCCCGCCCCCAGTAACGACCTCTTCGACCACGATTGAGAAGCGCAGCCAGTCAGATACGACCCAAGTAATGCCGATGGGCAACACCGGCGACTCCAGCTCGATGTATCACAGCGAAACTTCGACCACCGGACCTCAATAGCACTCGATAGCCGAGTGATCTTCGGCCGTCGAAGGCAACTTTGGCCTGACACGGCTGAGGCTAAATAGCTCACGAGCGGGGAGGCCTTTGGCCTTCCCGCTCTCACTGTCAGCACTACGACGCAAAGGTAGCGTGAATCGCATGAAAACTTCGGACAAGTCACTTAAGCACAGCCCAATCGGCATGGTCGCGCTAGCAGCGGCAGCCGCGTTCCTGGTACTCGCGCCGGCGTTCGCTGGCGCTCAGCAGCAAACCATGCCTTCATCAGAAACGGCAGGCACGCCCGACGCGACCCTCAATAATAACACATCACAAGAGGAACATGTTCACTCCGCCACCACACACACCTACTCATCAGACGCCGCCCGCGCTAATGACGCCATGTTGATCACTGCGGTTAAGTCCGCGCTGGCGAAGTCCGGGGTTACGGCAAACCAGGCCGTGGTGGTGGACTGTGACCATGGCACCGTAACGCTTGCCGGCGCCGTTGCCTCCGCCTCAGCCGCGCATCAGGCCGTCCAGATAGCGTCCGCGGTACAGGGCGTGCGGAGCGTCAACAGCAAGCTGACTTGGTAATCGCACGGTCCGCGTAGTCGCGACTGCATGCAAAGCGCCGCTAAGCCTACCTGAGCGGCGGCATATGCACGCCGGGTATATTTCCGATCAGGCCGAACCCCTGTAATAGCCAGACCACCACGACGATAAATACAACTATATTGAGCAAGCTCTTGATGCCGGCCGCCATCGGAATGTAAGTATTGATCAGCCACATCACCAACCCGATCACAACCAGAACAACCACTATACTCACTAGCGTCATAGGCATACTCCCAACTCCGGCTCGTCTTGCAGCCCAGTATATGGCTATTGAAGCGCACCGGCCAGCAGTTTTCGACAAGCAGCCGGATTTCAAGTCGCGCGGCTTTCTGCAGACCGCCCCAGTCCGTGGCTATTTCTCACCCTTCTGGTCGTGCTGACCCTGCTCCTGGTGCGCGGCCTTCGGCTCCTGCCGAGGCTGTTGGCGCGACGCTTCTTGCTGCTTGTCGCCTTTGTGGACCGCGGGTTCAGGTTGCCGACGCGTCACCGGCGACCGCTCTCGTTCGGCTTGCTGCTGATGTTGCGGATTGGCGGAGCGCTGCTGATTCTTCTGATTCCGATTCACCTCCGGCTCGCGATCGAGTGTACGTCCCGCATTCGCCTGTAGAGTGCTCGCTTGCCGCTCTATCGTCGAGGAACGCTGGATCTGCCGACTCTGCGCCGCCGTCGTATGCTGTTTGCGATAACTCTGCTGCTCGGACGCGGATTCCCAATTGCGATGTTCCGTTAGCCAGTTCGGATGATTGGCAGCTACCCAATTCGGGTTCTGGTTGTACCACCATTCGCCATAGTGCCACTGATGCTGCGCGTCGTACGCGCCGTCCTCGGTGAGCCATCGTGCATCGAGCGAAGCCCAAGCTTGATGATTGTCGTAGAACCAGTTGGGATCGTTCGCATGCCACCAATAGGCATCGCGCCATTGATGCTCCTGATCGTAGCCGCCCCACGGAGTTTCGGGCAATCCCTCCGCCCAGTCCTCTCCACTCAGTGCCTGCCATTCGTAAGGATGGCTTGCCAAATACTGTTCCAACGCGGGGAACTGGTATCGCCAGTTGGCGTCGTAAAGCAGGCTGGGGTTCCGTGCGAGCGCTTGCGCGATATTGGGATGGTACGCGAGAAAATATTGAAAGCTCTGGTTTCCGGGGTACTGGGAAACATTGTTGAACCACGGATAGTTGTTCGAGAAACCCGGAACCTCTGGCATCGCAAAGTCGGCGTGAGCCGGCAGCGCGATCGCAAGTATCGCCAGGACCGCGCCAAACCAGGTGAACGTGGTTATTTTGATGCCGGAACGGAGAAGAGGTGGTCTCATGCGAGCCTCCTCAAGCCTTCGATGCGTACGCTTTGCGCTGGGTCGAGCGGAGAGTGGTCAAAGGCGAGAGGAAGAACCACCGTCAGGCCGGATCACAGTCGGACTCGAATCCTATATCGATTCCGACTATTCCAGTTTCCGCCGGCGTGCCGGCAAGGTCAATGCGATAAGATACTTAGTTTCGTCCCGACGTATTTCGCCGACCCGCTTGAGGAACGTCTGACGAGCGCGAAACTCAGCAGCGCCCCGATAATGACCGGTCCGGTGAGCCAGCTATCCAGTTTCGAGCCAAGGAAGAAGCCCAAGGCGCCCGCGGCCAGCGACGCACCAAACGCGTGGTCCTCTATAAGATGATCAGGACGCAAGTCACTTTCCGCGCGCTCGATCCTGACGCTGACTTCGGCCAAGGTGTCGCGAAGGTCCTTGCGCGCCTCGCTTCGTTCCACGTGATTGCTGGATCTATCTTCCTGATTTGTACTGATATCCACGAAACATACACTTCTGTCAGGACACACGCCTGATGAAACGTGCGGCAAAATAACCAATCGCGAACGTCGCCGCTATGGCAAGCCACGGTTCGCGGTAAACCAGGTCGCGAAGACGGAAGCCGAACCTTCTTTCCGGCAGAGATCGCGATGCTACTTCGTCGCCGTCGTCGAGTGATGGGCTGACTCTTTCGTCAGGCAGCCCGCCATTATTTGTCGCCCCACGCGTCGTGGGATACGGGGAATCAAGCGCCATTGCCATCTCTCTCATATAGTATTCGTTCCCGGGCAGACGTTAGCGTGACGATCGAAATTGGCGGGCATCCAAAAGAGGGGGATTCTCCCGGATGCCCGCCTGCGCATCAATTGCCTTGCGGCGGACGCCGCCCGGCATGCGAAGGGTCGAAATGGTGAATTAAATTCCATTTCAGAGAACTTGGCTCTCCATCGCTCCCGACTACCTTTGTTGAATTTCCAAGTTATCGCGACGCGGATTTTCGAGCTATCACTCTGCGATGCTTTTGGTTATTTGAAGCACCAAGGTCGCTGAACTCGAAGGATGGTATCGCAGCCAGTCTGTTAGACTGCCGCTATGCGCGCAGCGCCTGTATCTGAAATCCGAAGACTACGTGGACTCAAGAACATTTCCTGGCTCACGTCGCGCCAGCTGAACCGGCTCGCCGACGCGTTGACGATGAGCAGGGTTAAAGTGCACGGGATCATTTTCGACGAGAATCAATCTCCCGAATCCGCGTTTGTCCTGCTGGCCGGAGTCGCGCGAATTACGTGCCGGAACCGCAAAGGCGATCGCACGCTGGTGATCATGGTCGCGCCGGGAATGATTCCGGGCTTTCCGCCGCCAGTCTCCGGAATCAGATATAGCTTCCGCTGCGAGGCGGTTACCGACTGCCAGATCGGAGTCGTCGCCCTGGACGCATTCATCGAAATCGCGCTGGGGATCGCCTCGGCGGATTTCAAGCGGATGGCCGCCAGCTATTCCGGACGGTGGGATCTGGTGCAATTGCGCTGCGCGAATTTCATGAGCTGTACGCTGGAGGAGCGAGTTGCGCTGATCCTGCTGGAGTTGAGCGAGAATTTCGGGGTTCACGATCGACAAGGAGTGCGGCTCACGGTGCCGGCGCGGCACAGAGATTTTGCGGAACTGGTGGGCGCCTCAAGACCGCGAGTAACCGAATACCTCGCCACGTTTGAGCGCGAGCACTTGATTGTTCGCGACGGGCGGCAGTTGATTGTCAGACGCGACCGATTGCAGAAGTTTCTCGCGCAAAAACATGCTTCTGCGAGCGGCAACGGTTCAAGTAATTCGTTCGAGCCATAGCCGCCGGCTGCGATCTCGGCTCTCCTGGAGACCACCATGGCCCTGGAAAGTCGTTGATACGCAACCACAATGTTCTCTGCATAACATTTTTGTTGATTGAACCCGGCGCTGGGCATAGGGTCATCACATGCTCTCCGAGGTGTGATTTTGAATGAAACCCGCAATTCCCCAGACAGTGATTTCGACCGACTGAGCCGCCTCAAGACCCTCTCTTGGCTGTCCACCTCCGAGCTAGGAGTGCTCGCCGGCGCGCTTGCGCTCACCGACTACAAACGATCGCAGATAATTTTCCGCGATGCCGCGCTCGCGTCCGATGCTCACATCCTGTTAAGAGGCATCGCGCGCATCACTTGCCAGAACGCTCGCGGCGAGCGGGTGACGATCGCTCTGCTTCCACCGGGTCCGATTCCCGAGTTTCCGTCCGAGCCAATGGGCCGGCTCGATTTTCGGTGTGAAGCATACAATGATTGCAGGGTCGGTAGTTTGGGCTGGAATGATTTTAACGGCATCACCGTGCATAGCTCGGAGTCGGCCTTCCAGAGATTTCATCGCAACGATTTGCAGCAGTGGTACCGGTTGTTGCTGCGCAGCTCGAGCTTTCTCAATCTCGGCCTTCGCGAGCGCATTACCATCACCCTGCTTGAGCTGGCTTCCGACTTCGGAATCAAAGAGTCGCGCGGCTCGCTTCTGCGAGCATCCTTCAGCCATCAGGACATTGCGGATCTTGTCGGCGCTTCGCGGCCAAGAGTCACCGAGCATCTGGCTCAATTGGAGCGCGAGCACCTGGTTATTCGTCAGGGCCGGCAATTAATTGTCTGTGTCGACAAAGAATAGAAGAGCAGTGGATCTTGCTGGTACCGCTCAAAGCTGGGTGCGCGCCGCCGGCAAGATGTTCTGATTGCAGCGGAAAAAATTCTCCGGATCAAATTTGGTCCGCGCCAGGAGTCATGGCGGATCTTTGAGTGATAACTCGGCGCCCTCGTGAGCGAGCAGCCAGCGCTTGCGTTCGAGGCCGCCGCCATAGCCGGTCAGCGAGCCGTCAGCGCCGATCACACGATGGCACGGCACCACGATCGCGACGGGATTGGAGCCATTGGCAAGACCCACGGCCCGAACGGCCCTCGGTCGGCCAATCGCTGCCGCGAGCTCACCGTAGCTGGTCGTTTGTCCCGCCGGAATCCTTCGCAACGCCGTCCAGACCTCGCGCTGAAACGGGGTGCCCGCAGTTTCCACGCCGAGCTTATCGATGGCCGCAATGTCGCCCGAGAAATAGTCCTCGAGCGAGCGCCTTGGATTCGACGGCGAACGGCCATCAATCTGCTGCACATTGACCACGCCGTAGTGGATGCGAAGCAGGCGATTTATCCGATCGATGTCGTCTTCGAAATCCAACATCCGGATACGTTCCTGATCGTCGGTGACCATCAGGAGATCGCCGAGGACGCTCGCTACGCGCTCAAGATGAAGTGTGAGGATAGACATGGCTCAAAGCGTCTCGCCCTCTCCATAGCTGCTTCCATATGCAAGCCCTCCGGCGTGGTCAAGAGCGAGCTACGATCGAGACCGCTGCTACCTTCCGCGAAATTTGACCTTATCGCGAAAGGCGCGCGGTCCGTGCTCGAGCAGCCCGGCCACGCCGGCGCGCATGTCTTCTGTGTCGAACAGAGGCGGCGCCACTTCGTCGACCACTTTGTCTGCCGCGCGAACCGCTGCGTCCAGATAGGCGCGCACGATCCGCTTGCCCGCCGCATAAGCCACGGTCGGCCCTGCGGCCAGCCGTTCGGCGAAGGCGCGAGTTTGCGATTCAAGTTCCGCGTCCGGAACGACTTTATTCACAATATTCCAGCGTTCGAAGGTCGCCGCATCATACTGATCAGCAGTGTAGATGATTTCGCGGGCGCGGCTCGGGCCCGCGCGCTCGGCCAGACGTTGAACGCCGCCGAGGAGCGTGGTGGTTCCAATCGAGGCTTCGGCCTGTCCGAAGCGCGTCGAGGATGCTGCCCAGATCAGATCACAGGCCAGAACCAGCTCGAGTCCTGCAGCGATACATAATCCCTGCACAGCGGCTACAGTGGGAAACGGCAACTCCTCCAGATCGGCGATCAGCCGCAGATGGCTCGTGAAGCGCTCGCGCGCTTCGGCTCCCGTTCGTCCTTTGAATACAGAAACGTCGGCGCCTCCTGAGAAAATTTTTCCTTCAGCCCGCACCATCAGTGCCCTGAGCGGAGCCTGCTTGATCTTCGTGACAACGGCCCGAAGGTCTTCGATGAGCTCTGCGCTGAACAGATTAAGCGGCGGATTCGCGAGCGTGAGGATTCCGAGAGAATCTGAGATTTCAAATCGCACCTTGTCCATAACCGACTTCCTTACCCGCTGTTGCGCATCCTACCAGGTTTCACCGAATGGCCTGATTTCCACGTTGAACGACCATGCGCTGCGATCCTGATGCGCGACGTGCCAGATTTCCTCTGCAATCGCCGCGGGCTTGATGAAGAATGCGTCCGGCGCCTGTGCGAATCGCTTGCGCGTCCACTCCAAATCGATCACTGCGTCGATCAGCACATAGGCAACATGCACACCCTTCGGCCCGAGCTCGCGAGCGATTGATTCGGCGAGAATTCGCTGCGCGGCTTTGGTCGGCGCGAAACCCGCGAAATTGGCTTTGCCGCGAAGCGCGGAGGTGTTGCCGCTAGCGATAATCACTCCGTCTCCAGCGGCGGCCATCGCGGGGGCAAGCCGCCGCGCAAGATGCAGCAGTGCCATCGTGTTGACCTGAAAGTTCTGGTTAAGAACTTTGGGATCGATTTCCATGAAGTTGCCAAACGCGCCACCGACGGCGTTATGCACCAGTATTTTAGGCACGCCGAGTTCAGCGTTTATCGCGCCGAGTGTCGCATCAATTTGCGCTTCGTCGGTGACATCGCACGGAAATGCGCGAACGCCGGCTATCTCGCTCTCGAGCTGCGCCAAGCGTTCGCGATTGCGCGCGAGCATCGCCACCGCGTATCCTCCGCGCGCGAATCGCCGTGCGATAGCCGCCCCGGTTCCCGGACCCACACCGGTGACGACAGCGACAGGTTTGATATTACTCATTCCGACCTCACGGCTTCGCGTCTCTTGGCACGGTGCTGTTACTATCGGCGCCCCGCACTACTCGGTTATCTTCGAAACGCGCAATAGCCTCGGCGCTATAACCCAACTCACCGAGGATCGCTGCGCTATCCGCTCCGAGGAGCGGTGCGAGTTGGCGAATGCTCGCTGGAGTGCGGTCGAACAGCGCCGCGGGGCGCGGTAGCCTCACTTTGCCGAACGTCGGGCTCTCATGCTCCTCCAGAATCTGGTTTTCGCGCACCTGGGGTTCCTTAAGAAGCTCGAAACGACTGAGCACCGGCGCCGAAGGAACATCGTTGGCGAGAAGCCGCGGCAAAATGTCACTCGCGGTCCACTTCTCCAACTCGGCGGTAGCGATCTCACGGCGCTCGACCGCATTTTTGGATCGTAAATGCGCGGTCTTGAAGCGGGGATCGTCGATCAGATCCTCGCGATTGAACGCCCGGCACATCCCCGCCCACTCGTCGTCCGACAGGGCCCCGGCGGTGATGTAGCGGTCTTGCGTCGCGAACACCAGATCAGGACCGACCTCGCCGTCGGAGGGATCCTGTTCTTCTCCGACGAAGGTCAGACTCGGCATCGCTTCCGGCCACAAATAGGAAATCATCGCGTCCAACATCGCGATCTTGACGTGCTGTCCTTGCCCGGATCGCTCTCTGGCGAACAGCGCCGCGGTGATCGCCTGCGCAGCGGTCAACGCTGTCGTGTAGTCCGCGATGATCGTGCGCACCATCCTTGGGCGCCCCGTGTCGCGATCGCGCTGGATCTCCGCAAGCCCCGACAGCGCCTGGATCACTGGATCATACGCGCGCTGGCCGGCGTAGGGACCGCTTTCGCCAAAGCCGGTTATCGACACATAGATGATGTCTGAACGAATCGCGCGCACGGCCTCTTCACCCAAACCCATCCGCTGCGCGACGCCAGGGCGGAAGTTGTGCACCACGACTGCTGCCGACGCGACGAGCTTGCGGATTATTTCAAGCCCCTGCGCTGATTTCAGATCGACCGCCAACGAACGCTTGTTGCGGTTGCAAGAAAGAAACGGCGCGGACATTCCATTGCGGCCATGACTGAGATGGCGCATCAGCTCGCCTTTCGGAGGTTCGATCTTGATGACCTCCGCGCCCTGGTCGGCCAGCATCATGGTTGCTACCGGTCCCGCGACCATGCTCGTGAAGTCGAGGACTCGAATGCCTTCCAACGGTCCGGCCATATCCTTAACTCCTTGCTGGCGCGGTTTGCTGTTGCGCGAAATTCCGCTCGAGCGCAGCCCGATAGGCAGGACGCTGGCCGACGCGGTGCCGATAACTCGAGAACGTTCCAGAAAGAGGAATAGCGGCCGACGCGGCCCAATCCAGGCAAGTCATCAAGAGAATATCGGCGGCGCTCAGCCGACTACCAAATAGGTATAGTTCACCACTGCCAACTCGTGATTCCATCGCTTCGAGATTGTGGATGAAATAATTTTTCGCCGCCTCGACCGCCGCCGGCGCTTCACCGTAGGTTTCCTTCAGGCCCTCATGCCGCCGCACGATATACAGCGATCCCGCGTCCAGCTCGGACATGACGAAGTAACACCATTCATTCAATCTCGCCCGATCTTTCGCATCTCCGGGAACGTACACCTGCGAAGGATTGGCGAACGTTTCGCTCAAATACTGAATAATCGCCGCGCTCTCGGTCAATACAAACTCCCGGTGGCGGAGCACCGGAATCTTGTGTCTGGGATTGAGGAGTCTGAATTCGTCGGTTTGGGTCTCACCGGTCCGCGAGCCGATCGGCTCGAAATGATATTGCAGCTCCAGTTCCAGCAACATCCAATGCGCCCGCATCGTGCGGCTCGTCCCCGCGCCCCACAGAGTCAAATCGTGTGCCACGTCACCGTCCGAATCTTTCCGGCTAGAACGTTTCTGTAAAAGGTCTGACGTCCATTTCATGAGTCCATGCGCTGCGATCCTGATGTGCAAGGTACCAGAACGCATCGGCGATCGCCGACGGCTTCAGCAAGTCCTGATCCTTCGCTTGCGGACGAAATTTTCTCAGCAGCGGCATGTCGATACCGCCGTCCACATTGACGTAGGCGACATGAATTCCCTGCGGATGAAGATCGCGCGCCATCACTTGGGCAAGTCCGCGCACTGCGAACTTTGCCGGAGCGAACCCCGCCGAATTCGGCCACGGCCGCACACCAGCGGTCGCGCCGGTGATTAGAATCGACCCGCTTCCTTGAGCAAGCATCGCCGGCACTGCCTGCCGCGCCCACAAAAATGCGCCGAAAGTATGCAATCGCCAGGTCTCTTCGAAGACCTGCGGCGTCGTCTCGAGGAGCCGGCCCATCGGACGCCGCCCTCCATTGTAAATGAGCACCGCGATTGGACCCAGCTCGCGGATGATTCGCTCGTGTGCGGCCGCAATTTGCGTTTCGATAGTGGCGTCGCTCTGGATCGGCAGCGCGATGCCGCCGGCTGAAACGATCTCCCCGGCGGCCTTCTCGATCACGCCGGCGCTCCTCGCCACCAGCGCGACTTTGTAACCCGCGGCGAAACGGCGGGCCAGGGCTACGCCAAGACCCTCACCGACCCCGACCACGACGCACGCTTTATCTGATGGAGCCAAGGCAGAATCGTTCATGAGTTCTCCAGTCCGGCACGTCAGCGAAACTGCGGCTATTGATGACGGCCGTCATGTTTGGTATATTCATGACGCTCGTAATCAAATGTGTCAAGAGAGTTCGGTTCGAAGATAGGGAGGGTCGCGAAGAATCTGATGCGGGTATCGAAAGAAAAGGCCGCACGCAACCGCGAGCAGATACTGGCAGCCGCCGCGCGGATGTTCCGCGAACAGGGCATTACCGCGACCGGGGTCGACTCGATAACCGCCGCCGCGGGCCTCACGCACGGCGGCCTCTACAGCCAGTTCGGATCAAAAGAGGCCATCGCTACTGAAGCGATTCGCTATGCATCCGCGCGGTCACGGCAGCGCTGGCAGCGAGCCGAGCAGCGCAGCGCCGGCGCTCCCCTCTTACCCTCGATCATCGAGAGCTACCTCGCGCCGGCGCATCGTGACGCGCCCGGTCATGGATGCGTGATCGCCGCCCTTGCGGCCGACGTCGGCCGGCAATCCAGGACGGTGCGCAAAGCATTCACGAGGGAGTTAAAGGGCACGCTCGAATTTCTGGCCCGTCAAGTGCCCGGCAAGAGTTCTTCGCGCCAATTCGAAAGCGCGGCCGCCGCGTTTTCCTGCATGGTCGGCGCCCTGATACTTGCACGCGCCGCAAGTGACAACGAGCTTTCGGACCGCATATTGAAAGCTGCGGCAGCGCGCATTTCGGATCTCATCAGACCTCGCAAGCGTCCGCACCGAAACATCTGAGGACCTGAACCCACGGAGGATCGTCTTTGGAACCAAGGAATGCCACGGTCGCGGTGATTGGCGCCGGAGACTATATCGGCGGCGCGATCGCCAAACGATTTGCGCTCGAAGGCTTCACGGTCTTCGCCGGCCGCCGGAGCGCGGACAAGCTCGCGCCGCTGGTCGCGGATATCGAGGCGGCGCACGGACGCGTCGTCGCGCGCGCGCTCGATGCGCGCAAGGAAGATGAGATAACCGCCTTTCTGAAAGCTGCCGACGATCACGCTCCGCTGGAGGTCTGCATCTTTAATGTCGGAGCCAACGTGAATTACCCGATACTCGAGACGACCGAACGCGTCTTTCGCAAGGTTTGGGAGATGGCCTGCTATTCCGGATTTCTGGCCGGCAGGGAGGCTGCGCGGCTGATGCTCCCGCGCGGACGCGGATGTATCTTCTTCACCGGCGCGACCGCGAGCGTTCGCGGAGGAATTGGCTACTCCGCATTCGCCAGCGCGAAATTCGGCCTGCGCGCAGTCGCACAGAGTATTTCCCGGGAACTCGGACCCCAAAATATCCACGTTGCCCATCTCATCATTGATGCGGGAGTTGATACCGCTTGGGTGCGCGACCGGATTAAGGCGCGAGAAGGCGAAGATGCGCTGAACAATCTTGATCCAGGCCGTCTGATGCGGCCAGCCGCGGTCGGAGAGGCATACTGGCAGCTATACCAACAACCCCGCGATGCGTGGACTTTCGAGCAGGAGATTCGTCCTTACGGAGAAAAGTGGTGAACTCATGATCAAAGTTGAATTCCATTTTGATTTTGGCAGCCCAAATGCTTACCTCAGTCACCTGGTTATTCCGGAAGTCGAGAAACGGACGGGCGTGAAGTTCGAGTACATACCGGTCTTGTTGGGCGGCGTCTTCAAGATGACCAACAACCGTTCACCCGCCGAAAGCCTGGCGGGCATCAAAAACAAGCCTGACTACGAGCGGCTCGAAACCGCGCGCTTCATCCGGCGTCATGGGATAACGCGTTTCAAGTCCAATCCGTTTTTTCCCGTGAACACCTTGATATTGATGCGTGGAGCGATCGCCGCTCAATCACTCGGCCTGTTCGAACGATACGTTGACGAAGTATATCGGCACATGTGGGCTGAGCCCAAGAAGATGGATGATCCGGCGATCCTCCATGCCGCGCTCGACCAGTCAGGCTTGCCGACGGAGCGGATTCTCGAGTTGGCGCAAGCTCAGAACGTCAAGAACCAGCTGCTGGAGAACACTAAGCACTCCGTCGAGCGCGGCACTTTCGGTTCACCGACGTTTTTCGTCGGCAACGAAATCTTCTTCGGAAAGGATCGGCTGCGCGACGTCGAAGAGTTGATAGCCGCCTCGAAGTAAATACTGCCCTCGCGCGCCTGCTGTCTCGTCAGGATACGCTCCGAGCGCCAATCCTAACTTCGCCCGGCAATTGCCAGTCCATTTCAAAATGCATTCCAATCGTTGATTTTGCATTACGGCTCAACTCGCGGCTTCAGGAAGAACAACTGATTTCGGCTTGATTCCACGAGGTTTCTGATTGGTCCAGGAATTGCCTTTGGACTTGATCATGAACCTGTGGAAAAAGTCCCCTTCGCCCGCCCGCAGGGTTCTCAGACACGAGTTTGTCATCGGCCCGCAACGCGAGAGCCCGATGTTTCAGCGAAAAGCCAGATTGTATTACTGCATTCGCTGCAAATGGAGTTTTCTCGTCTGCGAGCGCCAGGTAATCGTCCTCGACGAGCACGGCAAACCTATGGTGGGAGCTCTGGGCTCAGAGCGTTTCGAAACGTTTGATCAGGGGCCATGTCCCGGACTCAAAGTACTTCAGACTCCAACCCTCCAGCGTCTATCTAGTCCGCCTCGAATCGAGGAGAAACCACGATCGATCGAATGACTCGATCACCCCTCACGTTCCTGCGGGAACTATCAGGCCTCAAGCTGTGCTGCGCCGGGTTCGTCGCGCGCCAAACGATAACGGTACCGCTCATCTCAATTCATCGATTCGGCACGCTCTGCCTTGCGCTCAACCGTGCTGATTTCTTTTTTTGATCGGCACCGATCCGCGTTTGCGCGGACGGCTATTCTTTAATAAACGGGAACAGACTTTTATCGTGGCGCCAACCAGCGGCTCTGCGTCATTATTGGATCATATCGGTCCGCACGCCCTCAAGAGGCTTTAGTCATGAAGGTTAGTGAACTCGCGGGAAAGCCTGCTCCCCCCTCGATGCTGGTGAACGTCCCAAGGCTGGTCACCGCGTACTACGCGGAGCAGCCCGACCCCAAGGTTGCCGCTGAGCGCGTATCGTTCGGAACCTCGGGACATCGTGGAAGCGCGCTCGAACGCAGCTTCAACCAAGCGCACATTCTCGCGATCAGCCAGGCGATTTGCCTCTATCGCAAGCAGCATCAGATCGATGGACCGCTCTTTCTCGGAATGGATACCCACGCACTGTCAGAGCCGGCGTTTGCCAGCGCGCTCGAAGTGCTAGCCGCCCACGGCGTCGAGGTCATGATCGACAACGCGTCCGGCTACACGCCGACGCCGGTCATTTCTCACGCAATTCTCACCTACAACCGCGGCCGCACCGCTGGCCACGCCGACGGGATCGTGATCACGCCGTCGCACAATCCGCCTGCCGACGGCGGCTTCAAATACAATCCTCCCAACGGCGGTCCCGCCGACACCGACGTAACCAAATGGATCGAACAGACCGCCAACTCGCTTCTGTCCGACGGACTGCATGCGATCGAGCGCATCCCCTACGAACGCGCGATGCGCGCCACGACCACGCATCGCCATGACTATATCAACGCCTACGTGAGCGACCTCGCAAACGTGGTGAACATGGAGGCGATTCGCTCCGCCGGCGTGAGGATCGGCGTCGATCCGCTGGGCGGCGCCGCGGTTCATTACTGGAAGCCGATTATCGATCGCTACAAAATCGCCGCGACCGTGGTCAACGACGCGGTCGATCCCGCCTTTCGCTTCATGACTGTGGATTGGGACGGCAAGATCCGGATGGACTGCTCGTCGCCCTACGCGATGGTGCCGGTGGTGGCGATGCGGAACCGATTCGACGTCGCGTTCGGCAACGACACCGACGCCGACCGCCACGGAATAGTCACTCCGAGCGCCGGCCTGATGAATCCCAATCACTATCTCGCGGTCGCGATATCGTACCTGTTCAAGCATCGAGATCGATGGCCGAAAAACGCCGCGGTCGGAAAGACCGTCGTGAGCAGTTCTCTTATCGATCGCGTTGCCGCCGGACTCGGACGGCGCCTGTTCGAGGTGCCTGTAGGTTTCAAATGGTTCGTCTCCGGGCTCCTGGACGGCACCCTTGGCTTCGGCGGTGAAGAAAGCGCGGGAGCCTCGATGCTCCGGATCGACGGCAGCGTCTGGACCACCGACAAGGACGGCATAATCCTGGGCCTTCTCGCCGCGGAGATTACCGCCGCGACCGGCCGCGACCCGGGAAAGCACTACGAGGCGCTGACCCGCGAATACGGCGCGCCGGTGTACGAAAGAATCGATGCGCCTGCTACGGTCGCGCAAAAGGAAATTTTGAAGAAGCTGACGCCCGAGCAGGTCCACGCGAAGGACTTGGCCGGCGAAAAAATCACCGCGATGCTGACCAACGCTCCCGGCAACAACGCTCCAATCGGCGGACTCAAGGTCGCCACCGAGCATGGATGGTTCGCCGCGCGTCCTTCCGGAACCGAGGAGATCTATAAGATTTACGCCGAGAGCTTCCGCGACGCGGACCATCTCAAGCAAATCCAGAAAGAAGCGCAGGCTATAGTCCAGAGCGTTTTCGAGCCATCGCGCCATTAGTGAAGAATCGCAGCAGTTGGCTATCATGAAACCGCGATGGCAATAGACTTCTCCGAAATTGCGCAGGTGGATGCCACGGCCCAAGCCGATCTCGTCGCCACCGGCCAGGCAACCGCGAGCGAACTGGTCGAAGCCGCGATCCAGCGAATTGAACGGCTCAATCCGCAAATCAATTGCGTGATCTATCCGCGATTCGACCTGGCGCGTGACGAGGCGGCAAAGTTGCGCGGCCATCCGGTGCGCCCAATTTTTAGCGGCGTACCTTTTCTGTTGAAAGATTTGTCCGAGACGGTCGCGGGCGAGCCGATGAGCTGGGGATGGAAGCCGCTGAAGGACGCGCAGGTCCGCGCCCGCTCCACCGCAAACGTTGCCGCGAGATTTCACGCCGCCGGCCTGATCACGCTCGGGCGGACAACCGTCCCCGAATGGGGTCCCTCGATCGCAACTGAGACGCGCGCCTGGGGTGCGACCCGCAATCC
>JBAPSR010000523.1:0-11001 GCA_049281755.1 Binataceae bacterium (SeqCode) | reverse complement strand
GCCAAAGCGACGAACCATTGATCGTGTCGGCGGAGCGCTCGCATTACCGTGCATTGCTGAAAGCCGGCGTGAAGATCTATGAGTGGCAGGGAAAAATGCTGCACGCGAAGACCGCAACCGTGGACGGCGTATGGTCAACCGTAGGAACCTCAAATCTCGATTGGTGGAGTATCGCGCGCGACAACGAAGTCAACGCGGTTATCTTGAGCCATTCATTCGGCAACGAAATGAACCTGATGTTCGAAAACGACATCAAAAACGCCAAACAAATCGAGCTCGACGATTGGGAAGATCGAGGACTGCGGGAACGCTTCGACGAAACCGTCGCGGGCTTCATCGAACCGCTCATGTGATTCGTCGGCCGCGAGGTGCTAAGCCGTCTGAATCGGTATGCAATGGATCCGTTGAACGGAGATCGGATGCCAGATCCTGATCGTTCCAATCCTGACGACTATTACGAGCGCGTCCGCGCCCTGCTCGAGGACTCGTACGTCGCCGCAGATGAGCGCGGCGATATCTTTGGCGGCTCGGGGTCGTCCGGCGACATGGCGAGTTGGGAAGCCAAGCGCCGCGTGATCGCGTGCGCTTTCGATCGCGACGGCATCTGGCTGGACGTCGGATGCGCCAATGGTCTGCTGATGGAGACTCTGGTCGCGTGGGTCGCGCAGGACGGGCATCGTATCGAACCCTACGGGCTCGATCTGTCGGACCGAATTGCGCACAGGGCGCGCGTGCGGCTTCCGCATTGGGCGGCGCGGATCTGGAGCGGGAATGTGATGACCTTCGAGCCGCCGATTCGCTTTGACTATGTCACCACGCTTGCGGATGCGGTGCCGATCGAGAGCCGTGCGGCACTCCTCGAGCGCCTGGTCCGCCTATACCTCAAACCCCGCGGGCGTCTGATATTGAGCTGCTACAGACCGGGCGCCTTCGTGCTCGGAAAGTCGGCGCCCGAAGCCGAGTTGGCAGCGGAGATCCTTCGCGCTGCTGGTTTCGAACCGATCGGCGAGACAGAGGCGCGCGATCCTGTGACGGGCGCGGCAAAAGTGCGGGTCGCCTGGATCGATGTCGACGCGCACGGTTGACGATCGCTTGGATTGACGGCATTTCAATCCATTGATCACCTGAGACGTGTTGTGCAGCGAGACGATAACGAGTTTGAGATCGAAAACGCCGGACAGCGCTGGGCTGTTTCCTGGCACGCAGGCCCAATTGCGCCGGACGGCCGCGCGCATGGCTCGGCTGGCATCTGCGTGACCAATGGTGGTGGCGTGGTTCTGATCTCGCCAGACGGTGAGTCCTGGAGCTTTCCCGCGGGCCGGCCGGAAGGCGCAGAGAATTGGGAGGAAACACTGCGTCGAGAGATGCTGGAGGAAGCATGCGCCGTGGTGACCGACGCACGCCTGCTCGGGTTCAGCCGCGGGCGGTGCATTGAGGGTTGCGAACTGGGGTTGGTGCTGGTCCGTTCGATCTGGCTGGCGAAAGTACGGCTACTCGACTGGAGACCTGAGTTTGAGATCCACTTCCGCCGCGTTGTTCCAGCAAGCGAGGCGCTCATGCACGAATCGGCGGCTTTCAGACCACTATGGTTGAAAGCCTTTGCCGAAGCTCATCTATTGTGATCGAGCGCCGACAACTCGGGAATGTCCTACCAGAGGTCTGTAAAAACGTGCGGCCGAGGACTACCGTGATGATGTTCCATCCCTTGCATATCAGTCGTTTGTAGGCTCAGATCCAACACACCTCCTCATTTATTTTCGACATTCGAGAGTTGCCGTATGCGTTCAGTTGTTCCCTCCAAAGCGGAGAACAAGAGAGCCGGAAAAAGTAAACCGCCCATTCGGATTGCGCCCAAGGCTCCTGAGCGTCTCGAAAAGGCGCTCACCGGTATAGCGGGTTTCGACGAAATAACCTTCGGCGGTCTGCCGCGCGGACGCGCAACCCTCATCTGCGGCAGCGCAGGATGCGGCAAGACCATGCTCGGCGTCGAGTTTCTGGTCAACGGTGCCAGGATGTACGGCGAGCCTGGCGTCTTCGTCGCCTTCGAGGAAACTAGGGACGAGCTGACCGTAAACAGCGCGTCGCTGGATTTCGATCTCGACCAGCTCGTGCGCGACGGCATGCTAGCGATTGACCATATTCACGTCGATCCGAGTGAAATCGCCGAGACCGGCGAATACGACCTCGAGGGTCTGTTTATCCGGCTCAAGTACGCGATCGAGTCGATCGGCGCCAAACGCGTGGTGCTCGACACGATCGAGACGCTGTTCTCCGGATTCTCGAATACCGCGCTGCTGCGCGCCGAGATTCGCCGCCTGTTCCAATTCCTGAAATCGTTCGGCGTAACCGCGATTGTCACCGGCGAGCGCGGCGAGAATTCACTCACGCGCTACGGTCTCGAGGAATACGTCGCGGACTGCGTGATCCTGCTCGATCATCGCGTCAACGATCAAATCACCACCCGCCGCGTCCGGATCGTGAAGTATCGCGGCAGCAGCCACGGGACCAACGAGTATCCGTTCATTATTGACGAACAGGGATTTTCGGTCTTGCCTGTCACCTCGATGGGGTTGCGGCACCGTGTCTCCAACGAGGTCATCTCCACCGGGGTTGCGGACCTCGACGCGATGCTGGGTGCAGGAGGCTACTATCGGGGCACCAGCGTGCTGATGTCAGGGACCGCGGGGATGGGAAAAACCAGCTTCGCCGTATCCCTGGCGCGCTCGGTATGCGAGCGAGGCGAGCGCACACTCTATTTTGCCTTCGAGGAATCAGCGGATCAGATTGTCCGCAATATGAGATCGGTCGGCATCGACCTGCAGCCTCATCTCGATAGCGGATTCCTGCGTATCGTCGCTCAGCGTCCATTTCTCTATGGCCTCGAGATGCATCTGGTTTCGATGCACAAGGAGATCGACCGGTTTCGGCCGAGCGTGGTTATCGTCGATCCGATTTCCAACCTGATTGCAGCCGGAAATCCGCGTGAAGTGAATGCGATGCTCACGCTGCTGATCGACTTCCTGAAGACCGCGGGCATCACCGCTTTTTTCACCGTCCTGACCGAAAACGGCGGACACCTGGAAGCCACCGAGCTCGGAGTCTCTTCGCTGGTCGACACCTGGATGCTGGTGCGCGATATCGAGCTTTCCGGCGAGCGCAACCGGGGACTTTACGTGCTGAAAGCGCGCGGTATGAATCACTCCAATCAGATACGGGAGTTCATCCTGAGCGCTGAGGGAATCAAGCTGGTCGATGTCTATCTCGGCCCCTCCGGGATGCTCACGGGCTCTGCCCGGTTGGCGCTCGAAGAGCAGGAACGCGATTCTGCGATTCGGCTTTCCAATGACAAAGAGCTCAAAGCTGCGGCGCTCGACCGTAAGCGTAAAGCCGTGGAGGCGCAAATCGAAGCTATCCGCGCGGAGTTCGAGGCCGAAGAGGCCGAGATGAAAAAGACGGCGGCTTTCGAGAGCAGCCGCGAAAAGAAGTTGCTCGACAATCGTTCGGCAATGGCAAAGAGCCGTATGAGCAATAAACGGTTGCCTGAAACGCCCAAAAGCCAATAATGGAAGTGTCCCTGTGAGACAGGCTATTTGAGATGAATAAGAAATCCACCGCGCCGAAGAAACCGCTTCGCAAGGATGCCGCGGCCAAACCAGCGCGTCAGAACAAAGTCGAATCGCCGCCCATGGAATCGTATCAAATGCGCCTCTACGTCGCCGGACAATCGACTCGATCGGTCGCCGCAATCGCCAATCTGCGCCGGATCTGCGACGACCGCATGCCCGGCCGCTGCACGATCGAGGTGATCGATCTGGTGCGCAATCCGGAGCTCGCCAAGGCCGACCAGATTCTCGCAATTCCTACGCTGATCAGAAAACTGCCGGAACCGGCCCGGCGCATCATCGGTGATCTCTCGATGACCGAGAAAGTTCTTCTCAGCCTGGATCTGACTCCCGCCTGAGGAATTTCATGGCCAAAATTCATCGACTCAAACCCAAACCCGTTGCTCGCACAAAGAAACTCGCAAAGTCGAGGCACTACGTGTTGCGTCTGTTCACCAGCGGATCCACTCCGCGATCCAGACGCGCAATCAAGAATCTGTGCGAGATCTGCGAAGCCAATTTGAAGGGTCAATACGTTTTGGAAGTGATCGATATCTACCAGGAACCCGGCCGCGCCACCGAATCAGATATCATCGCGGCTCCTACCCTGATCAAGGAGGAACCACTCCCGATCCGTCGTATGATCGGCGATCTGTCCGACCGGCCCAAGGTGCTCTTCAATCTCGCAATTGGCGGTGGCGCGAAGTGAAGATTAATCAGAAACCCTCTGTGCGCCTCGAACTCGATGAGTTGCGCCAGCGCCTCCAGGAAGCGGAAGAAACTCTCGACGCGATCCGCAACGGTGAAGTCGATGCGCTGGTCGTGTCCGGTCCTTCGGGGGAGAAGGTTTTCACCCTCGAAGGCGCGGAGCATCCGTACCGGGTCTTGGTCGAGAGCATGAACGAGGGCGCGGTCTCGCTCTCCAACGACGGCATAATCCTGTACTGCAATTCCGCCTTTGCCCGCATGATCAGCGTTGCGCTCGATCAGATTATGGGCCGCGACATCTGCGAGTTCGTCCGCGCCGAAGATCGCGAGTCGCTAAAGCGCCTCATCCGGCAAGCAACGCGCGAGCCGGCGCGCGCGGAAATGGCGCTGCTGGCGGCTTCGGGAACCATTCTTCCAACTCAGATTTCGCTCAATCCGGTAAGTCTCGAAGAAGGTCCATCGATCGGCGCGATCGTGACCGACCTGAGCGAGCGAAAACGCAACGAGCAGGCCGAGGCTGCCGTGCGCATGCGCGACGAGTTCCTTGCGATTGCCTCGCACGAGCTGCGCACCCCCCTGAGCACTCTAGTGCTGCGTCTGGGTTTGCTCGAACGCCATGCGACCAAGGGAGATATCGCGCAGGTGCAACCGAGCGTGCGTCGCGCGCAGGACCAGGCGGAAAGGATCGGCCGCCTGGTCGACCGTCTGCTCGATGTTTCTCAATTGGCGAGCGGAAGCCTGAAACTCGACCTGGCGCCATGCGACCTGGGCGATATCGCAAAAGACGTAGCAGAGCGCCTCTCTGAGCAGGCATCGAACGCCGGCAGCGAGCTTCGAATGGCGGTCGCGACCGGCATTTTCGCAGACGCGGACAAGTTCCGCCTCGACGAAGCGATTAGCAACGTCGTCTCCAACGCGATCAAATACGGCGCCGGCCGCCCCATCGAGATTCAGCTCGAGAGCAAAGAAGCGAAGGCGGTTCTGATCGTGCAGGACCGAGGCATCGGTATTCCTCCGGCGGATCTGTCACGAATTTTCGGACGCTTCGAACGAACCGCGATCAGCCGAAACTACGGCGGGCTCGGGTTGGGCCTCTACATCGCCAGCCAGATTATCGCGCAGCACAGTGGTTCGATAAGAGCGGAGAACCGCACCAGCGGCGGGACGCGTTTCGTTATCGAGCTGCCGCGGGTCGCGACCCCGGACCACGGGCGAAAACACTAGGCTCCGCGGTGTCCGAGGGTCGCAAATCTCCATCGCGCAGCGGCAATCTCAAGGAGATCCGCGACGCTGCCGCTAACGGCATGATCTTCGTCATCGAAGACGACCCTGACCTGGCCTCAGCCCTGTGCGATCTGCTGAGGATTTCCGGCTATCGCGCTGCACACGCTGTCGATGGTATCGCGGCGCTCGAGATGCTTGGCGACAGCGATCTGCCGGACCTGATTCTGTTGGACCTGATGCTGCCCCGGTTGGACGGATGGGGATTTCGCGAGCGGCAGCTCGCCGACAATCGGCTGAGCGGTATCCCGGTAGTCGTGCTTTCGGCGGTCGGCGAGATCGTCAGACCAATCAAAGCGGACCATCTTCTACGCAAACCAGTCGCCCCCGATACCTTGCTCGCTTCCATCGAACGATTCCGACTGCACCGACCCGCCTGAGCGATAGCGGGATAGGATCTCGCCCTCGCTCACGGTGTTTCCTCATGACACGAATTCCAGCGGCAGCGTACAGCATCGAACGTGCAAGACAGTGTTGGCTTCGTTAATCGCGGCCGCATAGCTGCGCCGAGCATGGTGAGCATTTTTTATACAACTTCTCTGATCCGCGCTTAGCGCGTGCACCGGCAATTCCAGAAATATTCGCTTTCACACCGCTTTTCTTCCCGATCCTAATCCGGCCCTTGGTGGCACAACAGATGCTCGATCTTATTGGGCTATCTTCAGGTTTAGTTTCTCAATTTACAGCGAGGTCAGTGATGGACAACAGAATTCGCCGCATTCGCGAGCGAGCCTATCAAATCTGGGAAAGCAAAGGCCGCCCCGAGGGACGTCAGGATGAAGACTGGTACGAGGCGGAAAGCCAGTTTGATTTAAACGAACCCCACGATGAAGCCGGCCTCGAAGCCGCGCACGAGTATGAACGAGAAGAAAGGAAATTTGAACAGAGCGGACAGGTCGCTCGCAAGGCCGAGGAAGCCAGACGGGCGATTGACGGCCCCGAAGGCGAAATCCTCAGGCGAGCCGAGCAGGCCGGCAAAGACCGCGCGCGTATCCAGCGGTAAACGCGCTGTCAGGCGGGCTTGAACATCGCCTTTTCTTTGTCGATCACTGCCTTGAAGCTCGGCCGGTTGTGGATGGCCTCGACGTAGGCGGCGAGCTTCGGCCAGCGCTTTGCGTCGATGCTGCATCCTGCGAGTTGAAAGTTCACGAAGATCGTCGCGATGCCGATATCGGCGATCGTGAAGCGATTTCCGACCAGGAACTTCTTGTCGCCGATTTCCTTCTCGAGATAATCGAAGAGCGGTGGAACTTCCTCGTCGAGAACTTTTTTTATTGCGGCTTCGTCGGCCGGCTGATTGAAAAATCGCGGAGCGATTACGCGCGCGAAGAAAATCTTTCCGCCCAGGATCGGCGCCAGACCCCCATCGCCGTACTCCTCGAACCACAAAGCGCGGGCATATTCGTACGGATCGGAAGGATAGAGCGAAGGCTCAGGATGCGTTCGCTCCAGGTATGCGATAATCACCGACGAATCAGCAAGCGTGCGGTCGCCGTCACGAAACGCCGGAATTTTTCCGAGCGGGCTGATTTTGCGGTACTCGGCATTCCCGAACGGAACCACGGGGTCGTGATCGTAGGCGATTCCTTTTTCGGTCAATGCGACGATGGCTTTGCGAACAAATGGGGATCCGAGCGTTCCATATAACGTTGGCATGAAAGAACTCCTTGAGCTGGCCTGGTTAGCAGTTATCCAATCTTTTACGTCTTCGAGCAACCTAACGAGGTGACGCTTCCTTAACGATGCAGCCGCGGAACATCGCCTGCGCGTTCATTGCCGGGCGATACTCCGAAATCGAACGCGACCCTAGCGGGTCTTCGTTCCAAATGGCGTGCGGAGTGCCGGGCGGAATCACCATCACCATACCCCGCTCCAGGACGAACTCCTGTCCCGCTACACGGCATCGTACGGTGCCCTCGATAACCTCCAGCCGCTCCTCTTGCTGCGTGTGGATGTGATCCCTCGGACGCGGCGTCACCACACGCGCGATATACTCGCATTGGTATAATTCGCCTGCGGTTTCTTCGGCCGACTTGAGGACGATCACTCGATCTTGCATCGCCGGACGTTCTGAGAGCTGCGTCATCATCATGATCTCTATCCTCAATAAAAACTGCGGGAAACGCGTTGAGAGAGAATCTAACACTGTGCTCGCGATTAGCCGCGAGGCGTTGCTGACAGCCACCTGTCAGTAGTGTCGAGCGGCCGGTGCGGGTCCGGCGAGATCCTGACAACGTTATGTCAGGAGCGTTGGGGCGTCAGGATTTGCCGAGCAATTGGCGGAAAAGATCCCCGGCGGACTTGCCGGGCTCCTGGGCGAACGGCTCGCCCAGGAATTCGACGTCGCTCATGCGATCAGTGCGGAAAAAGCGGAACCCGCTGCGCAACTCGCACCAGGACGCGGCTATCCAAACCGGCGGATAGAACCACAGACTTAAGGGGCGCACTTTGCGCCGCGTCTCCGCTCCCTTCTCGTCGCAATATCGAAAACGGACCTTCCGGCAGCCGCGAATCGCCGCTCGCAGGCCCCCGAGATCGAATGTCACCGGCACCCTGCGCATATCTTTCGGCGCCCACAGCGATCGATCCTCCAGCATCCGATGCAGATGCGGGGGCAACACGCTCTCGATCTTCGACAACGCAGCGTCGGCAGCGTGGCCCAGCTCGGCGTCGCTCCAGTTCTGCACCATGCGAGCGCCGAAGACGAGCGCCTCGAGCTCGCCCTCGCTGAACATCAACGGCGGCAGGTCATAGCCTTTGCGCAATGAATAGCCGACGCCGGCTGCGCCCTCGATCGGGACGTCGCTTGCGATCAGGTCGGCGATGTCCCGATAGATGGTGCGCTCGCTCAACTCAAAGTATTCCGCGAGCGAGCGGGCGGTGACCACTTTGCGCCTGCGCAAGCGCTGGATTATCTCGAACAGGCGATCGGCGCGGCGCATCGTCCTAACCTCGAACCACTTTTTTCACTGTCGCGGACCGGCGGCAACCCCCGCAATCACCGACCGGATGATTCGCCCAGAGTAAGTCATCTCCACTGCGAAATATTCGACGCGTGTGCTATGCACGAATGTATCCGCCGACTGCGCGGTCGACGCGGGCGCAGGGACCGATCGAAGCGCACGGCGTAAGCCGCCGGCGCAAATGAGCGCCCGCGCACCGAGGTCAGGGAAATGCCCAAGCATCAGATTAGATTTGGATTCCAGTCGGGACAACAGAACGTCACGTGGGAGCGGATGCGCGACGTGTGGGAAAAACTCGACGGTTGGGGCTACGACTCGCTGTGGGCCTTCGATCATTTCTATCCGATCTTCACGCCCGACCCTGCTGGCCCCTGTATGGAAAACTGGACGCTGCTTGGCGCGCTCAGCCAGCACACCAAGCGCGCCTGTATAGGAGCGCTGGTCAACGGCAACACCTATCGCAATCCGTGCTTGACGGCGAAGATGGCGGCGACGCTCGACCACGTAAGCGGCGGCAGGCTCAATCTCGGCCTGGGCGCCGGATGGAACGAGCTCGAGCATCGGAACTTCGGAATCGATTTCAAAACTCTGCGCGGGCGGCTCGAAGCGCTCGACGAGTCGTGCCAGATCATCAACGGGATGTTCACCCAGGACCGAACCACGGTCGATGGCAAGCACTACCAGGTGGTCGACGCGGTCTGTAATCCAAAACCGCTGCAGAAGCCGCGCATCCCATTGATGATCGGCGGACACGGAGAAAAATTCCTGCTCAAAATCGTCGCGAAGCATGCCGATATGTGGAATACGATGCATGCGAATCCGGCCGAGATGAAACGTCTGATCGACGTTATCGAGCGGCATGGCGACACCGTCGGCCGCGACACCGACGAAATCGAAAAAACCATCATGCTGCCGCTGTGCTACAAGGCGTCCAAAGAGCGCGAGGAGATGATCTCCGGGGCGGTCGCGAGCATGGCGCGGATCACACCCGCACAGGCGCGCGATCGAATCATGATCGGCAGCAAGGACGAATGCCTCGACAAGATCGCGCAGTACGCCAAAGTCGGAGTCACCCACTTCATCTTCAGCTTGCGTTGGCCGATCCTGATCGAGGATGAGTTTCAGAAGTTCGCCGAAGAGGTAATTACCGCCGTCCGCTGAAAACCTTCACAAGACATTCCAGGATAGATATTCGAGAGAATGCGCCGGACGGATTTAATGCGCGGGCAGCGCCTTGCCGGTGCCTTTCATAGTCACCCTCTGCGGATCGCTCTGTGCATTGTCATCGATCATCAGCGTTGCCGACTGCTTCCCGATCGTAACGGGCGCGAACTCGATCGTCAGCACGCAGTTTTCGCCAGGCAACAGCGTCGTCCGGCACTGATCGTCGACGATGAAGACGCCAGGGACACTCGATTCCTGGTCCCAGACGATCACCGGCAGCGCACTCTTGCGCTTGTGGTTGGTGATCGTGATTTTCTTCGGCTTGCTGGTGGTGTCGACCGCGACCTTGCCGAAGCTGACGGTCGTGGCTGAAATCGAAAGCTTCTCCGCGACCGGTGTGACGGTCGCAGTAGGTGTTGGCGTAGCTGTCACCGTTGCCGTCGCAGTGGTGGTGACTGTCGCCGTCGCGGTCGGTGTCGCGCTGGGCATACCAGTCGCGGTTGCCGTGGCCGTCGGCGTAGCTGTGACAGTCGCGGTTGCGGTTGGCGTGCCGGTAGCGGTCGCGGTCTGAGTCGGCGTCGAGGTTGGCGTACTTGTCATAGTCGCCGTTGCCGTCGGAGTGCTGGTGGCGGTCGCGCTCGGCGTGCTGGTCGCAGTAGCCGTCGCGGTTGCCGTGGCCGTCGGCGTAGCTGTGACAGTCGCGGTCGCGGTCGGCGTGCTGGTCGTCGTCGCCGTCACTGTTGGTGTGGTCGTGGCAGTTTCCGTCGCAGTCGGCGTACTGGTTGCCGTCGCGGTCTGCGTCGGAGTCGAGGTTGGCGTGCCAGTCGCGGTTGCCGTGGCTGTCGGCGTAGCTGTGACAGTCGCCGTTGCGGTCGGGGTGCTGGTGGCGGTCGCGGTTGGAGTGGCGGTTCTGGTGGCTGTGGCTGTCGCCGTCGAGGTCGGCGTGTTAGTCGCGGTGGCTGTGGACGTTGGAGTAGTTGTGGCAGTCGCTGTGGTCGTTGTGGTCGATGTCGCGGTCTGAGTCGGTGTCGCGGTTGGCGTTTTGGTCGATGTGGCCGTGGCGGTCCGAGTGGGAGTCGAGCTTGGGGTGGCGGTGGTAGTCGCAGTAACGGTCGCTGTCGGCGTGCTGGTCGTGGTGGCCGTTGCGGTCTGAGTAGAAGTTGGCGTCGCCGTGGGACCTCCCGCCGGGAACGACATCACCAGGTTGAACGCATTGACGGTTCCGATGCCGGTCGCGAAGTCCCATCCCGGACCCGAAGAATACGCGCGTGAAAACGCCGCGT
>JBAPSR010000522.1:0-3817 GCA_049281755.1 Binataceae bacterium (SeqCode) | reverse complement strand
GACCCAGATTGTGTGGAAGCCTACCGGGACGCGCTGGGGAATTTTCACGCGCGCCAGTGGACCCTTCGCGATATTCTTCGCGTCGAGGATTACTACCTCGCCCGAGTCCTTCGCGTTCACGTCGGATACGAAGGCTACTACGTAGCCGTCGTCTTCGTCGCGCGCGCCGAGGCGCGGCGCGAATGGACATTCGTTGGCGGTGCGTCCGGCGCCGAATAGATACTTCTCAGTCGAGTTGCGTTCGAGGTCGTACTTGACGATCCCCTCGAAGTGAGGGACCAGCGAGTTGTAGGCATAGCGCGAGCGCCGACCCATCCGGCCCCGATTGATCGTCGGCCATTCGGTGCGCGCGTCGTCGAGCTGCTCTTCCTTTACCTCGCCGGTTGCGAGGTTGAAGCGCCACCTGCACACCTGCGCTTCGAGCCGCAGAAACGCGCGCATCCGCGCAAGCTCGCCCTCGCCGCGCTTGGCGCCCGGCTCGGGCTGGATAACGCGGCACGCGTCCATCACGATCACGTCGTTACCACTGGCGTCCTTTTCTTCCCACGAATTGATGACGTGATAGATGTAGCACGGCGACGCTTCGAACCATCGCACGTCGCGATTGGTTCCGAAGCGCGGCAGAATGCCGAACCGGCTCGGCATCTCAGGATAGTAAGTTACTTTATGCACTCCGCGCTGAAGCAGTTCCGGATCCCAGAACAGCGGCAAATCCATCAGGACTGAGTATCGCTCGGTGAACGCCATATCGTGCGGCAACCGCGGTCCGGGAATCTCGATCGGCGCATGATGGGTCAATTCGCCGGCGGCCGATACCACGTTGTAGGTCATGAAAGGAGCGGCGGTCGAATAGTCAAAGAACAATAGCTCGTTGGTAGCCGGATCGACCTTCGCATGCGCGGAGACGGTGCGCTTGAGACCGCCGCGAAAAGTCTCGATGCCCACAGTCTCGAGCGTGCGCGCATCTACCTTGTATGGCATTCCGCATTGGTACCACAGCGCGAGCGCGTAGCCATTGTGGAATACCACGTCGGTGTTGGCGGTGTCTTTGAGCCATCCGTCGGAGCCTGCGCCTTTGGGCGCGCTTGGGTCGGGACGGTCCATCAGTCCGGGCCATACGGCGTGTCCGGCCTCGCGCTCGGCGCGAAAGCCGTCGGTGCGAATCCATCGGTTGCGATATGAGGCCTTGCCGCCTTCAAAATGAATCGCATGAATCATCCCGTCGCCGTCGAACCAGTGGTAACGGCCGCGCGGCTGAAAAATCGGATTAGGTCCGTTGCGCAGGTAGACGCCGGACAGGTCGTCGGGAATCTCACCGATAACTTCCAGGGTGTCGGCGGTGATTTCGCGCCCGATCGGTCCGAAAACTCCGCGCAAAAACGGATTCTCGCCCGCTTCGATATTGATCGGAATTTCGTTTTCGATTTTCAGCATCGCGTGTCGCCCTCGATTGCGGTTCGTCCGCGCTGTGGATGTTAGCATAAGCAGGAATTCGCCAGTAGGACCGACGCGCGCAGGGCTTTACGCCGGGGCGTCAGTGGAACTAGGATCGGCACAGAGTGATCACAGACGCGATCGACACGCGAGGGAGACAGCCCCGATGAGCGAGCATCTTACCCATACCGATCAACCGACTGCCGAAATCGATCAACCGAACCGCTGGCGGCTCGAAACCCCTGGACATCAGGGATGGAAACGCACCGCCCGGCCCGACGATCCCAACAAGTACTTCATGGTCTCGGCCGATTGCCACGCCAACGAGCCCGGCGGCCTGTGGCATCAGCGGCTCGAAAAAGAATACTCGAAGCGCCTGCCGCGAATCGAGGTGGATGAGAACGGCGTCAAGTGGCAGGTCTCCGAGGGATGGCAGCGCTCGCGCCTGCTCGACAATCGTCTCGAGGGCGAGGATCACGTGCGCGCGAAAGCGGGCGCCGACCCGGCGCAGCGATTGATCGATCTGGATCATGACGGCGTCGATGTCGAAGTGATCTTTCCGAACAAGGGGCTGATGATGTGGGCGACTTCCGACGTGAAGTTCGCGGCGGCGCAGTGCAGGGTATGGAACGATTGGGCCGCGGAGACGTATGGGCCGTATCGGGACCGGATGGCGCCGATGGCCTCGATCGCGACCGGCGATCTGGAAGGCGCGGTCGGTGAAGTCGAGCGAATCGCCAAGCTGGGGTTTCGCGGCGTCACCCTGCCGTGCAAGCCGATCTTCGGAGCGCACGACGCGCGCCATCCGAATTACAATCTGCCGATCTTCGATCCGCTGTGGGCGGCGCTGCAGGATCTGAACCTGTGCGTGACTTTCCACGTCTCGACCGGACGCGATCCGCGCGCGGCGCGCAAAGACGGCGGGGCCGTGATCAACTACGTATCGCATTCGCTCGCGCCGACGATCGAGCCGATCGCGAACCTGTGCGCGTCGGGCGTGATCGAAAAATTTCCGAAGCTGCGCTTCGCCTCGATCGAAGCGGGCATCGGATGGGTTCCGTGGGCGCTGCAGGCGATGGACGAGGCGTACAAGAAGCATCACATGTGGGTATTTCCGAAACTGAAGCATCTGCCGAGTGAGTATTTCCGCAGCAACGGTTTCGCCTCGTTCCAGGAAGACGCTCCCGGCCTCGACCTGGCGCCGAAGTACGATCTGTGCGGAAACTTCATGTGGGCCAATGACTATCCGCATCATGAAGGATCGTGGCCGCATTCGGCTGAAGCGATCGAGCGCCAGATGGCGCATCTGAGCGACGAGCAGCGCGCGCAGATCCTGGGGCTCAACGCGGCGCGGATGTTCAACCTCGAGGTGCGCCGCCGCGTCCCGATGCCAGCCGCGCGCGCGAACTGAGCAGGAGTCGCGGCGAAAGCTCATCAACCTACAAAAAGAAAAACGGCCGGAAGCGGACACGCTCCCGGCCGTTTTCGCAAACAATACTAGTGCACGCAGGACGGTGACGCGGTCGTAAACGTATTGCCGAACCAGTGGTTCGAACCGCAATTCGTGTTCTTGTCGAAACCGTCGAACTTGTCGCCGCTCGCGTCGTTGTCGCTGACCGAGGTATTGGTCTCGCCGTTGTCGACGTAGATTCCCAAACCGGTCGTCGTGTTGGGGTTGTCCTCGGAGATCGAGTTGAAGATCTGGTTGTTGTCTCCGGTATCGGATGAGCAGGTGGTGCCGGGCGTGGTCGCATTGCAGCCGTCATAGATGCCGGCGACGCCGTTGGCCGTAGTGAAAATGGAATTGACCGTGGACATATCAGAATCGGTGAGCCACATCCCGTACTGGGTGTTGCTCTCGAGGTCCGCGAAGTTCACGCTGCAATTGTCGCAGTCGGTTACTTCGACTCCGACCTTGTTCGACGACGCGCTGACGTTGGAGATCGACGCGTTGTTCCCGGTCATACTGAACCCGGTGCCGTTGCTGCCCGCATTGACGCTTTCGACCGTCACGTAGTTGGTCCCGAAAGTTCCGGAGGACGAGCTGACCGATACTCCGGTCGCGAAGCCGCCGACTGAGCCGTTGAGCCCTTCCAGGAACACGCCTTGTGAATCGGAATTAAACCCACTGGCGCCGGTGATGCCGATTCCGGTTCCCGTTCCCTTGTTCGCGGTCGCCTGGGTGATCGTGAAACCATCGAGGTTCACTACCACGTTCGTAATACTCCCGCCGGCGTTGCCGATCGCGACGCAGGTGCCGGTGCCGGAGTTCGCCGTGAAGCTCGCGCTCATGGTGTAGTTTCCGGAAGCTGTGATGGTGCAGCAGGTCGCGAAGGTGGCGCCGCAAGTGGCGGCGGGCGCCGCGGCCGCATCAACCGCGCCG
>JBAPSR010000521.1:0-3129 GCA_049281755.1 Binataceae bacterium (SeqCode) | reverse complement strand
GCAAAGTGGGGCGGAAAAGTGTGCGGGATGCTTCCACGGATCGATCGTTGCACGAAGTGGAATCGGGCATAAGGCTGAACAGTTCAGCCATGAACAAACCTGGCAAAAACCCGAACGATCGTTAGGGAGATGGAAGCGGCTTAATCCGGGGGCGGAATCGCACGATAATGCCTGTGCCACATGGGTTTTCTGGAAGTTAGCAGCGTGCGAAGACAGGCGCGTCGCGACGCGCCCCTACGAATGGAGTCGTTCACCTGGGGTCGGTCTTTTCGGGGTGAGTGCGCCTGTTTCAGTGGCGGCCGGCGGCGCGCCGGCCCACGCGAAGCGTCATCGGCGCGGATGGCAGCCGACACGCGAGGAATCCCGACGAGATGCCGCTGCACGAGCTGTGGGCTCTGAGCATGGACGCCTCGGGATTTCTCGCCTATGGCTCGAAATGACGGCCGCGGGTAGTGGGTCAGTTTGAGATTTGCACCGTGAGCGCTGCCGACCTAGTCAATCTCGCGCAGGCTCAAGGCAGGTTACGCTGCCGCACGCGAGCGCCCGTCGTGAGCGAGGCCGAGGGCAATCCCGCGCTCGGCCCGCAGCCCTTACACCGCCCGCAACTGAGTGCACGGACGCCTCGGGATTCCTCGCCTAGGGCTCGGAATGACGGATGGGCGCGCGTGCGCGAGTATCACGGTCTCTGCCGAGCCCTCAATCGTCATTCCGAGCCCCTTCGGTAGGCTCAGGGCAGGCTCCTGCGAGGAATCCCGAGGCGTCCATGCTCCGGATACACATCTCCATGCAGTGCCCCTGTCGTCCGGGATTTCCTTCGGCCTCGCTCAAGACAGGCTCTCGCGCGGCAGCCAGGCGCGCAATGACAACCGTAAATGCGCGCAACAACAAAACAGGATAGCGCGCAATGAAGGATCGTCGGCCGGTCAGTCAAACTGACCCACTACCCGTCCGCGGCTCGGCTAGACTTCGATACTCCCCCCAATACACGTTCGTGGCGTGGCGACGGACTAAAGTCCGGCTGTTATCGACGACCTCTGAATAAGGAAAGAGGAATTGAGATCAGACGAAGGCGCCGGGTTTGCGTTTGGGGAAGGCTAGTTGGCGCATCCGTTCGGGAGGGCCGTCCATGAATCCTATTGAGTTGAGATACAACTCGCCGCCGAGCAGGCGGCGCAAAAGCGGCGTTGCGCGATGCCATACTTCCTCGCGCACGGAGACCAGGTGATTTTCCTGCACGCGCAGAAATGGACGCACGTAGTACGCGAACATCGCGCGGCGCTGTCCGGCGCGAGTCACGTTGGCGCCGGTGCGATGCCACGTGTAGCCATGCAGGATCGCGAGCGAGCCGGCGGGTGCGACCAGGGGCACGCAGGTGTAGGACATGTGCGGATCGGGATTGCAGCGCATCCGGTGCGATCCGGGAACGTATTCGGTGCCGCCATTTTCGAGCGTGAAATCGTCGAGGATCCAGATCGCGTTGGCTGACAGCGGCGCCTCCGGATGCGGCGGCGGCACGTAGCCGGAATCCGAATGCAGCAGCATCGGCTCGCCGCCCGGACCGGTGGTGTTGGAGGAGAATCCCGAGAGGATAAAATCGCCGCCGAGGACACGCTCCATTATCGACATCACTTCGGGTTGCTGCGCGGCCGCCTCAAAGATCTCGCCCTTGTTGACCAGGTTGAAGATGCGCTGGTTGGCGCCTTCGGATTCGAGAAAGCCGACGCCGGCGGCGCGTTCGGCGCAATTAAGCGCGTCGATCTGATCGCGCAGGCGCGCGAGCGCCTCACGCGGGAGAAAATTGCGGATGAGCGCGATACCGTCGCGCTCCAAGGTGGCAATCGTGCGGTCGAGATCGAAATCCATCGCGGGCGCAAACCTCCGTCGGTTCCTAAACGATCGGTTAATTGTGCAACATTCGCGCTTACGATGACAATCCGCCGCGTAATGGCTGCCCGCGCGCGAAGCCCGGTACGGGAGAGTGTTGCGTGACGTGTGGACTCGGAGCATGGACGCCTCGGGATTCCTCACCCAGGGCTCGGAATGACGATCGGGGGCTCGGCTGAGACTACGAAATTCATCCGGCCAGCCCACATCCGTCATTTCGACCAGCGGGAGAAATCCCGAGGCGTTCATGCACTCACGCGCGAGTTGTGTAAAGGTCAAGGGTCGAGCATGGGATTCTTCGCGCGGATGCTCCGCGCGGGATGACAGCCCAGAGCTGCTAATGTGCGAGCAGCATGTAGATCGCTCCGCTTGACAGCGCGATTTTTCGCGAAGAGTCCGCCGGGACGGCGGCCCTATTGAACTCTGTCGCGCCGATTATTTCAGGCGCCGGCCCGATTTCGTCCAGAGGGCGTCCAGCTCGCGCATCATCTGATTTTCGGGTCGTTCGTCGATGCGCCCGGACGCCCGCGCGGACAGCCTTGAACGTAACTCGCGGAAGATGCGAATTTCGGCCATCAGCGCCGTGTGCAGCGATTCCGGTTCCCGAGAGCAAAGGCTCGCGTTGAAAAGCGCTGAGAGTTGATCGTCGAGTTTGGTCTCCAATCTTCGGTGACCTTCAAAGGAGGCGTTTTGCGTCCACGCCAGCATCACCAACAGAGCTTCGTTTCGGATCCAGGCGAGGTTGTCGAGCGCCTCCCACAGTTCGCCGCGCAGAATCTTGCCAAATGTGTAGGCGACCCATCCCCAGAATTTCTGATTGAGCGTGTCGAGCCGTTGCCATGCGAACTCGGGAGGCGGCAAGCGATCGGACGCTTGCTTAAGCTGAGCCATCGCATTGCCGCTATCCTTGAGAATGAGCGAGGCCTTCCACTTCCACTGCGGTGTAGCCTCGGACAGTTTCCGGAACATCAGGTCGACATGCAAAGGGCCTTCGTACCAGACGATCAACTGATGCTGACCGCCCGGCATGTGATCTCCGAGGTAGCGAACCAGGACGGGACCAATGCTGTGCGCGAGCGCGTCACGCTCGGCAAACACGGATTCGAAATTGTCGTCGCGGATAAAAACGTACAGGTCGATATCCGAAAACGAATCGGCTCTGCCCGCGGCCAGAGATCCGCCGAGCAATACGCCGACAAAACGATCGTCAGCGGCGAACCGCTCCCGAGCGCTATCCAGCAAGCG
>JBAPSR010000520.1:0-5150 GCA_049281755.1 Binataceae bacterium (SeqCode) | reverse complement strand
CTGCGGCGGCACTTGGTCGAGCTTTTTCTCGTCGTCGACTCCGTGCTGTTTCAAGATTGCATCGATCTGAAATAGATTCGCTTCCACAAATTCGCGTTCGGCCAAATAGCCAGTTACAGCCCGGCGCATCCGGTTCGCGTCGGTCCAGGCCCAGTTCTCTCGCTCGGCTGCATCGCGATGCGTTAGCGCAATCTTGTCCACGACGTAGTTGGCGCTGCCCCAATCGGTGAACGGCAGCACCGCGATTCGTTGCGGAGCTTCGCTCTCGTAGTTGGACGCAATCTCGGTTTTTATTCCGCCCGGATCGACTTCCACCAGATGATCGAACCAGGTTTTGCGCCCGTGCGTTTCAAGCCCGTACTCAGGGCGGAAGAAACGCCGCTGCTCGGGCCTGGTCGTCGAGGCGCAGGCGCTCAAGCTCACGGCCATCGCAAGCAGCACCACGACGGCTCCTGCCGCAGTCGTCCGCGCGTGGCACGCTGGCGGTCTCCGGAAACTAAATGGGTGAATTTGTCGGCGCGGGCGCGAGGTGCGAAGCGCGCAGCATGCGGGACTGAAACTCCATCGGTGATTCAGCATATGACTACCCCTGCTACTCTATTATCGCTCGCGCTTTCGGAGCGGCGCCACAAAAAAATTTGATCAGCATGCGAATTGGCGCATTCGCCGCGTTATCCGTGTAACATCTAGGGTGGGAATTAAACCTTATGAGCCAAAGGATCGAAGACTACGCACTCATCGGGAATACTCACACCGCCGCTTTGGTCGGGCGCGACGGATCGATTGATTGGCTATGCATGCCCAGGTTCGATTCAGGCGCATGCTTTGCCGCGCTGCTCGGCGGAAGCGACAATGGCCGCTGGCTAATCGCGCCCGAGGGGGAGACGATCGCGGTGCGGCGCCGCTACCGCGATTCGACCCTCGTACTCGAGACCGAGTTCGAGACCAAAGACGGCGTTGCTCAGATTGTGGATTTCATGCCGATCGCGGAACATCGCGACCGCGTCGATTTGACCAGGATCGTGCGTGGAGTGCGCGGACACGTGCGCATGCACACCGAGCTCGCGCTCAGATTCGACTACGGGCGAACCATCCCATGGGTTACCAGCCACGATTTCGGCCTGCGTGCGGTCGCTGGCCCGAACGCCGTGCGGATCAGAACTTCGGCGCGGCTGCATGGCAAGGATTTTACTACCGTCGGATCGTTCAACGTCGCCGAGGGCCAGAGCATCCCGTTCTCGCTCACATGGTATCCCTCGAACGATCCGGAACCGGGAACGCGCCACCCCTTGCGGATGCTCACCGAGACAGAAAAATTCTGGCAGGAATGGTCCGCAAAATTCACCGGTACCGGGCCGTGGCGAGACGCCGTCCTTCGATCGCTCATCACGCTCAAAGCACTGACCCATCAACGCACCGGCGGGATTGTCGCCGCGCCGACAACCTCGCTGCCCGAAAGTATCGGCGGGCCGCGCAACTGGGATTACAGGTACTGCTGGCTGCGCGATGCGACGCTGACACTGTACGCGCTGCTGATCTCCGGCTACACGCAGGAGGCGATCGAATGGCGCGAATGGCTGGTGCGCGCCGTCGCCGGGCATCCGCAGGACACCCGCATCATGTACGGAATCGCAGGCGAGCGGATGCTCCAGGAATTCGAGCTGCCGTGGCTGTCGGGGTACGAAAACAGCAGCCCGGTGCGCGTTGGCAATGCCGCGAATGATCAGCTTCAGCTCGACGTGTATGGCGAGGTGATGGACTCGATGCACGTGTCGATGAAATACGGGATCGCGCCGCAAGACGACGCGTGGCGCGTGCAAGTGGCGCTGATGGATTTTCTCGAAACCGGATGGCGTCAGCCCGACAGCGGTATCTGGGAAGTGCGCGGGCCGCGCCGCGACTTCACCCATTCCAAAGTGATGGCGTGGGTCGCCGCCGATCGCGCGGTCAAAGCCGTCGAGCGCTTCAAAGCCGAGGGGCCGGTCGAAAAATGGCGCGCGATGCGCGATGAGATTCATCGCGACGTCTGCACCCGCGGCTTCAACACCGAGCGCAACGCGTTCGTACAGTACTACGGCTCGAAGGCGCTCGACGCGTCGCTGCTGATGATCCCGCTGGTCGGATTTCTCCCGGCCAATGATCCGCGCGTAGTCGGAACCGTAGCCGCTATCGAGCGCGAGCTGGTGGAAAACGGTTTGGTCAACCGCTATCAGACCGAGACCGGAGTGGACGGACTTCCGCCCGGCGAGGGCGCGTTCCTGGCCTGCACTTTCTGGCTGGTCGATAATCTGGCCCTAACCGGCCGGTACACCGACGCGAGAGAGATCTTCGAGCGGCTGCTCGCGCTGCGCAACGACTTGGGACTGCTCTCTGAGGAATACGATCCCCGGCTCAAGCGGCAGGTCGGAAACTTCCCGCAGGCGTTCACGCATGTAAGCCTGGTCAATAGCGCGCACAACCTGACTTTGGCCGAGCAGGCGCCAGCAACGCATCGAGCAAAATGATCTCGCACGCGGCTGTTGGAGGATCGCGTCGCAGAGCTTTGTAAGTGTGAAAAATATGCTCATCGCGAACGACTTCGGCCCGGAATGGACCGCGTATTCATTGGATAAATCCGTGGCCTCGCTATTGCTTTTATCCTTCAAACCAATGCTCCGCGCTTGTAGCGGCGGCATCATTTTAGAGGAGAATTAAGCATCATGAAGCGATCATTGGGATATCTCGCGATCGTTCCGGCAGTGGCTTTCGGGCTCTCGCTTTCAGCGCCAGCTTTTGCGCAAGACGCCGGCGCTCCTAGCGCCAGCGCGTCAACCGGCGTTACCCAGACCATGAAGAACGCCGGAACCGACACCGAGAATGCCGCCAAGACTGCAGGCACCGACACCGCAGATGCGGCCAAGGGCGCATACAACACCACCGCGACCGCGGTTGGCGACACCGGGTTGACGGCAAAGGTGAAGATGGAGCTGGATAAGAACTCCGACACCGAACACGCCCATATCCACGTCAAGACCAAATCCGCCGTCGTCACTTTGACCGGACATGTTCCTAGCGCGGCTGTGTCGCAAGAGGCCGAGCAGATCGCGAAGGGAGTCGCCGGTGTTGATCATGTGAGCAATCATCTGCACGTCCGTGCAGCAGCGGCGCCTTCGAGCAACAGCTAAACCGCTGCTAAACGAAGATGACGCTGGGGCGCTCGCGTCGATGACTTGAAATAGATCTCAAGCACGGCGCACGCCCTCCTTCGACCCGATCCTCCTCCCAACCACACGTGACCCGCCCGCGCGGACAGATTTTTCGGTCCGCGCGGGCACGGTTGCGTTCGCCGATCGCGAGCATTGCGGCAACTGCGCGGATGTTGGATCGTGATGCGCGGGGACGGGCCAACTAAACCAACCCGCTCGCAAATCGAACTATTTCTGGAGGAAACCACTATGCCCGCTGCGTTAATGAGTGTGATGAGTTTTAAAGAGCGCTCCCGGTACGCCAAGCAAATGGACGAGCTGGTAAAGTTGTTGCGCAAGAACAACGAGCAGGTAACCAAGCTAACGGCTTTGATGGAGAAAATGGTCAAGGCGATGGGCGCTTCCGTATCGTAGAATCCACAGACGAATTGCTATCCGCATCATGTGCGCAATTGCGCGCCTCGCGGTGAAATGACCAATCCGGGCTCCAGGCTTATCGGGCGGACGCCCGAGCTGCTCGAGCTGCGCACCGCGCTGGCCGACGCCATAGCGGGACGGGGCGGCCTGCTGATGCTCGGCGGCGATCCGGGTATCGGCAAGACCGCGCTGGCCGACGAAATCTCGACCGAAGCGGCCGCGCGCGGCGTACAAGTTGCCTGGGGCCGATGCTCGGAAGACAGCGGCGCGCCCGCGTACTGGCCGTGGACCGAGATTCTGCGCGCGCTGGTGCGCAATCGCGATCGCCATTGGCTCGACGCGACGCTCGGCGATCGCGCGGCGCTGTTGTCCGCGTTGATACCGGAATTGGCCGCTGCTCGCGATGTTCCCGAACCTGCCGCGCAGGCCACCGGTATGGGCTCCAACGAGCCCGCCGATCAACGCTTTCGCCTGTTCGATTCGATCGCAACCCTGATCGCGGCGATCGCGCGCGAGCGTCCGCTGTTGATCGTGCTCGACGACGCGCACGACGCCGATCCGGCGTCGCTGCTGCTGCTCCGGTTCATCGCGCGCAGCGTCCGCCGCATCCCATTGCTGCTGGTCGTTACCTATCGCGAAAACGAATTGCGGCTCGATCCTAAAAAGTCCGAGTCGCTCGCCGGTCTGCGCCGCGAGGGAGCTACGATTGCGCTCGGTGGTCTGGCCGCTCCCGAAGTGGCGGCGTTCGTGCAATCGCGCATGGCGGGCGCGCCCGATCCGTCGCTGGTTGCGGAGCTGCGCAAGGTCACCGAAGGTAATCCATTTTTTCTAAGCGAGATCGTGCGGCTGCTGGCAGCCGAGGGCCCCGGCAAGGGCGCCAAGGGCCGCGCCGCATTCCGAATCCCCGACGGCGTGCGCGCAGCGATTCAGCGCCGGGTCGCGATGGTCTCGCAAGCTACCCGCGACGCACTCGCCGTCGCGGCGGTGGCAGGACGAGATTTCGACCTCGCGACAATTCGCGAAGCGTGCGCGCTGCCGATCGAGTCGCTGCTCGCGGCCTTGGACGAAGCCGAGGCGGGAGGCCTGGTGACTACGCGGCATGATCACGTCGGCGGCTACCGCTTCAGCCATGCTCTGATTCCCGAGACTCTCTACGCCGATCTCGGCAAGCCGGCCGCGCGCGAGCTGCATCTGCGGATCGCGCAGACCCTCGAGACGCTGCATCGCTCGAACCTCGAGCCGGAGCTCGCCAAGCTCGCGTATCATTACGCCGCCGCATTGCCGTCCGGTCCACTGGAAAAGGCAATCGCATACGCAAGCCGCGGAGCGCAGCACGCGCAGACGACGCTCGCCTATGAAGACGCGGCGCGGATGTACGAGATGGCAATCTCCGCGCTGGAACTCAGCCATCCGGCCGACGAGGCGCGGCGCTGCGAGATTCTGTTGAATCTCGGCGAGGCGCTATACGGCGCGGGACTGTTTGATCGCGCGCGGGCTGCGTTCGCGCGCGCGTCGGCGAGCGCGCGGCAAATCGGCAGCGCGCAGGAT
>JBAPSR010000519.1:0-2285 GCA_049281755.1 Binataceae bacterium (SeqCode) | reverse complement strand
ATCCGATAAGGCCCGGCAGCGCGCCGAGCACCCCGGCTTCCGCGCACGAGGGCGCCATGTCAGGCGGCGCGGGCTCGGGATAGAGGCATCGATAGCAGGGTCCGCCCTTGTCCGCGTAGAAAACGGTCGCGTTGCCTTCGAAGCGGAAGATCGCACCATCGACCAGCGGCTTTTTCGCGAACACGCACGCATCGTTGATCAGGTAGCGAGTCGGAAAATTGTCGCCGCAGTTCACGATCACGTCATACGGCGCGATAATCTCGATCACGTTTTCCGAGGTGAGCCGCACGTCGTGGCGAATCACCTTGATGCCCGGGTTGATCGCCGCGATCTGTTTTTGCGCCGACTCGGTTTTGGGAGTGCCGATCCGATCGACGGTGTGGATGATCTGGCGCTGCAGGTTCGAGAGATCGACCACGTCGAAATCAACCAGCCCGAGCGTGCCGACTCCCGCCGCCGCCAGGTACAGCGCAACCGGAGAGCCGAGCGCGCCTGCGCCGAGCAGCAGAACCTTGGAGTCGAGCAGCTTCGCCTGCCCCTTCTCGCCGACTTCGGGAATCACAAAATGGCGCGAGTAGCGCGTGAGCTCGTCGTGCGTGAACTGGCGGTCGGCCTCCCACGGCAAGCCGCGATCTTTCCACGCGTTGAAGCCGCCAGTCAGGTTGTACACGTTCTCGTACCCAAGCTCGCGCATCACGCGCGATGCGTACGCCGAGCGGGTGCCGGAGGCGCACTGCATGATCACCGGGGTCTTGCGGTCGGGGACTTTCTCTTCGACGCGGATCTCCAGGAATCCGCGCGGGATTCCGATCGCCTGCGGGATATGCCCCTGGCGCCATTCGTCGCTCTCGCGCACGTCGATAATCGCGGCGCCCTTGTCGAGCATCCGGCGCGCTTCATCGATATCGATCTGCTTAATTTCTTTGCGCGCTTCGTCGAGAATATTCTTTGAAGTCTTGGCCATACGCTTTCTCGCTCCGTTCGGGGCGGATTCTCATTCCTCTATATAGCTATAACCATCGCGAAGCACGCGCGCCGCGTGGGCGCCGAAGAAGCCGGCGGCGATCAACCGCCCAGCATCCGATGCGACTCGACCAGGGTGCGCACGAAATTCAGGATCGCGGCGGCGTGTCCGCGCGGCGTCACCTCGTGAAACGCGCGGCGCAGGTGGAGATCGTGATCGAGCACGAAAGTCGAGCGCGCGGCGCGGCCGCCTGAGAGCACACCGAACGCCTGGGCGAGCCGCCCGTCGGGATCGGACAGCAGCATGAACGGGAACCCGTGCTTGTCGGAGAACGCGCGATGGCGCTCGACCGAGTCGGTGCTGGCGCCGATTATCACGGTGTCGAGCGCGGCGAACTGATCGAACAGGTCGCGGAACTCTTTGCCCTCGACGGTGCATCCCGGCGTGTCGTCCATCGGATAGAAATACAGCACGACGTTGTGGCCGCGATAATCCGAAAGACGGCGTGCCTCGCCACGATCGTCGCGCAGCTCGAGCGCGAGCGCCTCGGCAAGATTGGGTTCGGCCTTCACCGCGCGATCTTCAGGCATGCGGCTGGGCCTCTCGATGAGCTTGCGCAATGGCGCGGCGCTGGGTGAACTTTATCGCAGCGTTGTCGATATTGACCGAGCACAGCGACCCGCACATCGAGCACACGTTGGAGCCCGACGCCTCGCTTTCCTCTTTGTAACGGCGCGCCTTGTCCGGATCCATCGCCATCGCGTACATCCCTTCCCAGTTGAGCGACTTGCGGTAGCGCGACATCTGGTCGTTCCAGACTTTGGCCGCACGCACGCCCTTTACCAGGTCGCCGGAATGCGCGGCGATTCGGGTCGCGATCACGCCCTCGCGCACGTCGTCGTTATCGGGCAGCCGCAGATGCTCGGCCGGGGTCACGTAGCAAAGGAAATCCGTGCCGGCGGCAGACGCGATCGCGCCGCCGATCGCGCCGGTGATGTGATCGTAGCCGGGCGCGACGTCGCAGGTCAGCGGTCCCAGCACATAGAACGGAGCGCCGCCGCAGACCCGCTTCTCGAGCTTCACGTTCGCTTCGATCTGATCGAGCGGAACGTGCCCGGGCCCTTCGATCATCACCTGCACGCCTTGCGCGCGCGCGCGCTCGGTCAGTTCGCCCAGCACCAGGAGTTCGGCTATCTGGCCGCGATCGGTGGCGTCGCCGGTGGCGCCCGGACGCAGTCCGTCGCCGAGCGAAATCGTCACGTCATGCTCGCGCAGGATCGCGCAGACCTCGTCGAAGTGCTCGTAGAGCGGGTTCTCGCGC
>JBAPSR010000518.1:0-6719 GCA_049281755.1 Binataceae bacterium (SeqCode) | reverse complement strand
GTGGGAGCCTCCGAAGGCTTGGCGTCTTCCGCAGCGGGCGCTTCGGGCGCCGCCGCATCGGCCGGAGGAGCTTCTGGCTTTGGCGCCTCGGGCGCGGATGGCGCTGCGTCGGCAGAAGCCGCCAGCTTGGCGCCGCATCCGTCGCAGTAATCGAGACCGTCCGTGTTTTCGTAGCTGCACTCGCTGCACTTGATCATGTCTTGAGCCCCTGTCCTTCGGCTGCGGGAGATTTTTCGCCTGTCCCCTGTCGAATATGGAAACGGTTTAACTATTCAGGTTTGCCGAAATCCTTCAACGCATCGGGATCGAGCATCTGGGTTTTGCGCACCACCGCCTGCGCCTGCAACAGCGTGGTCTTGGCGGCCTTGGTTTGCAGGGTCTGGGTCTTCTTAACCTGATCGAGCAGCCCGGCCAAAGCCTGGGTCGCCTTGCTGTTGCCCATCCGCTGCGTGCCCTGAATCGCATTGCCCAAAAGGCGCGTTGCGCGATCGATGTTACCGGCCTTGAGCTCTTCTTCCGCCCTGGCTTGCAACTTCGCGATCGATACCTGATCGACCAGGTTCATGACCCGGCCGTTGCGCTTGCTGGTCAGGGTTCGGTCGAGCGTGTACTCGACGGTGAGGTCGCAACTGGCCGATCCTTCGCTGCCTCCGGGGACGGTGTAATGCAGTCCGCTCTGGAGCATCCGGACGGTTCCGGGTTTGCGCGGCGGCAGCACCAGCGTCAGCAGCACCGAACCGGGAACGCCGGCTTCGAGGTCGCCGATCTCGTAGGAGATCTTGCGATCTTCGCCGATGATCGGCGCGCCCATCGCGTAGATCTCCGGCGAGGCGCGAAACGTCTCGCGCACTTGCACGCCCTGCGCCAGCGTCACGTCGATCCGGACGTTGCGCAGGCTGACCGCGCGCAGTCCCTGCAACTCGTCGTCGAAGATGGTCGGGATGTCTCCCGGGTTGCCGATGAAGTGATACTTGCCGTTGGAATCCTGCGCCAGGCGCTGCAGCAGCTTTTCGTTGAACTCAACCCCAACGCCCATCGTGGAAAACGAAATTTTGTCGCGATTCTGCTGGACCAGATCGATACAGGCGGTTTCCTCGTAGGTTTGCCCGTCGGTGAGGACCAGCACGCGGTTGAGCCTCGAGTTGTCGAGATTCTTTTTGACCTCGTCGATCGCGGCCCGCATCCCGAGCGCCATCTGCGTGCCGCCACCGATCTCGAGCATGTCGATATCGTCGATCGCGCGCTTGACCGCGTCGCGGTTGGTCGCCTCTTCCGGCGTCACGATCACTTTCGCCTTGTCGGCGAATGCGACGATCGACACCTTGTCCTGGGGGACCAGATTGGCGGCGAGAAACTTTACCGCCTCGACCACGAACTCGAGCCGCTGCTCGTCGTACATCGAGCCCGAGCGATCGATCACGACACTAAGGTTGAGTGGCAGCCTGCTGCCGCCGCCGCCACCTGCACCGCGGGCGACAGCCTCGAGCAGGACGTAGAGCACAAAATTCTCCGCGCTGGACAGCACATGCTGACTGCTCGCGAGCGCCTCGAAGCTTACCGGTTCGGCCATCTGGTAGATCTCCCGCCGTCAATTGTAAGTGCATCAATCGACTGTTGGCAACCAATCCTGAGCCTTGCCAACCAATTCCTAGAGACAATACGAAAGCGCAGGGTTGGAGGCTACGAGTCCGGATTTGGCCCGTTTTGGCCCCGGGACCGGTTGGGCTATGATCCGGGATTGCGCCCGAGGGCCTTCGCGCACTATACGGAGACCGGTTATGTCCACTGATTTGAGAGCCAAATGCGCCATCGCGGGCCTCGGCCAGACCCGCATGGGCAAGAATTTCGACCATTCCAACGCGATGGGCTTCGCCGTCGAGGCGATCGAGCTTGCCCTGGCGGACGCGGGGCTCGAGCGCTCGGACCTGGACGGTCTGCTGGTCAATCCGGGAGTCACCTGGATGGAGAACGCGATGGCTTCGTTCTCGCTCCAGCAGGCGATGGGGCTGACCGACCTGACTCTGACTGCGACTATGAACCTTGGCGGCGCGACGGCGGGCGCGATGATCATGCATGCGACGCAGGCAATCGCGGCGGGGATGGCCAACGTGGTCGCGTGCGTATTTGCCGATGCTCCGCTGCGTGCGCCGTCGCCCGACAAAAACAAAGCCACCGGGGGATCCGCCGCGGCTTATGGCTTTGCGCGCGGACTCAACGCGCACTACGGGCAGTTCGGCGTCAACGCCGCGTACGCGTTCGTCGCTCAGCGCCATATGTATTTGTACGGCACCCGGCAGGAGCAGCTTGGCGCGATCGCGGTCTCGGAGCGCGATTGGGCCAATCTCAATCCTGCGGCGCAGTTCCATGACACTCCGATGACGATGGCCGACTACAATGCCGCGCGATGGGTGGTCGAGCCGTTTCATCTTTTCGATTGCTGCCTGGTCTCCAACGGCGGGCTGGCCGTGATCGTGACCTCCGCCGAGCGCGCGAAATCGCTCAAACATCCGCCGGTCTATATTCTCGGCATGGGGCAGGGGCATCCGGGCGGCGATCCCATGGATACGCTGGTGTCGGGCGCACCGCTGGCGAAAAAGACCGCGTTCAAGATGGCGGGAATCGAGCTTGGCGATATCAATTTCGCCGAGCTTTACGATTGCTACACCTTCACCGTGCTGGTGACGCTCGAGGATTACGGTTTCTGCAAAAAAGGCGAGGGCGGTCCTTTCGTCGAAGGCGGTCGCATCGGACCCAGGGGATCGCTCCCGGTAAATACCGGCGGCGGGCAGCTAAGCTCATTTTATATGTGGGGAATGACCCCGGTCGCCGAAGGTATCGTGCAGATGCGCGGGGAGGCGGGCGAGCGTCAGGTGCCGCGGCATGATATCGGTCTGGTCTCGGGCAACGGCGGGATTCTCTCTACTCATTCGACGCTGGTTCTCGGAGCAAACCCTTAAACCTAAGTAATCAGCGCTATCGCGCCGCATGCGGCGACGCTGATTTCATTTGAGTAATCAAAATATAATTTCCATGGCATCTCTTCCAAAACCTGCGGTTGCAAAACCAATTCCCGCCATCACTTCCGAGATGGCGGGATTCTTCGAGGGCGCGCGCCGCGGCCAGTTGATGGTCGAGCGATGCGACCATTGCGGTACGCTGCGGTTTCCCGCTCATGACATATGCGCCTCCTGCCTGGCAGCCGGCGCGAAATGGGTGCCGGTCAGCGGACGCGGCGAGATCTTCAGCTTCAACATCATGCACCAGGTCTATCATCCGGCCTTTGCCGCCGAGGTTCCGTACGCGGTGATCGTGGTCAAGCTGGAGGAAGGTCCGAAATTCATTTCCAACCTGGTCGGAATCGAGCCGCACGAAATCAAGATCGGGATGCCGGTGGAAGTGACCTTTGAGCGCGTCAGCGAAGAGATGATGATCCCGAAATTCAGGCCCCGCGCGCGATCCTGAGCCATGTTCGCGCGCGGCGCGGCGAAATCAAAACTGTAATTCCAAACTATAATTTCATTTAGTAGCCAGAAAACAATGTTACCTCTCGATACCAAGTACCTGCAACGCCTCGTGGAAAGCTCGCCCGATATGATTATCGCGGTCGATCGCGAAGGTGTGATTAGCTATTACAACGACGGCGCGCGCCAGAACCTGGGCTACGCTCCCGAGGAAGTCATCGGCAAACCCTGCGTCGAGAGTATCTATCCGTCGATCGAAGAGGCGCGCCGCGTGATGCGCGCGATGCGCGAGTCGCCCAACGGAAACCGGATCGCGAGTTTCGAAACCGCCTTCCGTAACAAGGCCGGCCAGAGCATCCCGGTGGTGATATCGGGCGGCCTGATCCACGACGACCAGGGTAATGAAATCGGCTCGATTGGATTTGCGCGCGATATACGCAGGATGCGCTTGAATCAGCAGCTTGCGACCGCCGGCGAGATCGCGGTCAGCCTCGCGCACGAAATCAACAACCCGCTCGAATCGATTCTGAACAACCTCGATCTCGTCACCCGCGCGATGGATTCGCATCTGAACGAGTCGGAGAAAGTGGTCGAGAACGAGCGCGTCGATTCGATCCGCAGCAGTATCGAGCGCGTGCAGGCTATCGTGCGCCGCCTCGACGAGATGGCGCGCAAAGGCGTGTACGAGACCCGCGACTATCTAGCAGGCAAGCGGATGGCCGATCTCGCGCCGCGCGAGAATCCGCACGAAAAACCGCTAGCGCACGAAACCGCGCCCGCGCCGGGCTCGATACCGCAACCGACCGAGGATTTGCCGCTGGCCGGGATGTCGGTAGTCGTGCTCGACGACGACCTCGCGGTGGTAAACTCACTTGGCGACGTGCTGCGCGCCGAAAAATGCGTAGTGCATTGCGCCACGCGGCCCTCGGCCGCGCTGGGAATCCTGCGCAACGTCAAAGTCGATGCGGTCATATCTGACGTCGTGATGCCGGAGATGGACGGCTACGATTTCTACATGACGGTCAAAGGCGAGATGCCCGAGCTACCGGTGATCCTTATGACCGCGTACTACTACGACAAGGATCACATCATGAAGCGCGCGCGGCTAAAGGGTCTCGAAGGCGCGCTGTTCAAGAAGCCGGTCAATCCCCAGAAGCTCCGGCAGATGCTCGCGCAGCTCCGGCAGAAGGCAAAGGCCGCCAAGAACGCAGACGCGCCGAGCGCACCGAAGCCCGCCGCGCAGAATGGCTAATAGCGATTAATTACTCAGTTGCGCTCGCGTAGGTTTTTCCGCGCCGTAAGAGGATCAGCCGGCGCGCGCCGTGCCGGCTGGTCAGGACTGGAGTGAGATCGAGCGCCTGTCCCTGCTGAGCTTTCCACACCCGCTCGGGAACGATTACATAGCCGGGAGGAGCGTCGCCGAGACGCCCCTTGAACGACGGCGCGTTGCGATCGAGATAGAAGAGGAGAGGAGCCAGCTCTTCGTCGAAGCCGAATGTATATAGCGGATCGCCGGGACCGACCGCGCGCGTGATCTCTTCCGCCGCGGGACGATAGCTCGTACTTGCGCAATCGCGAAATTCCTTGCGCGGAATATAGATGAGGTTGAAGACGATCAGGACAACGCAGATAGCAGCGAAACCCCACTTCGCCGCGCGCGCCCACACGCTATCGCGGATCGAGAGAATCAGCCACGCAAGCATCACCGCGGCAGGCGGCCACAGCGGAAGCAGGTACGAGCGCCGCTTGTACGCCGCCAAGGTGAAGAACACCACCGTGACGATCCAGAATATCGCGAACAGGCGGGTCGTCGCGCGAAGGCGCAGTTCAGCATCCTGTACTTCCTGAACTTCGCTTGTGCCGCGCCGCCATAGCGCCGCGACCACCGCGATCGGCACGAGCAGGCTCAGCGGCGCCGAGTTTAGAAACAGAGGCTTGACGTAGTACCACGGCGCCATCGCGCCCAGCGACCCAAAGAATCGCCCGACATTTTCGCTTCCGAGCTGGCGGTTGAGGAATCCAAACCGACCGCCAAAGTAACATGCGACGTACCAGCTCGCGGCGATCGCCGCGCCGACGATGAGCGGCCCCGGCTCGAGCATCGCGAGCATCTGCCGCCATCGCCGCTCGCTTATCAGGAACGCAACCATCGCCGCGCCTGGAAGCAGCGCCCCGACGGGGCCTTTGGACAGCACCCCCAACCCCATCGCGACCGCGAGCACGTACAGCAGCATCCGACGCGCAGGAGTGTCGATCGGCGCGTCGCGCCCGGGCGCAAGCCATCTGGCGAACGTGAACAACGCGGCGGCCTCGAAAAAGCACAGCGTCATATCGACGCGTCCGAAACGTCCCTGGCTGATGTACTGATACGAGGCCGCGAGCGCCAGGCCGGCCAGAATCGCGCCGTCCGCGCCCAGCAGCCATAGCGCGAACGCGATGGTCATGATTACGCCGGCGATCGCGTAGAGCGCCGCCGTCGCGCGCAGATTTACCGCGGTCACCCGCTTGCGTCCGGTCAGCCGGTCGATCGCGAACGCGGTCCAGTGAAACAGCGGCGGCTTGTACATCGGCTGCGAGCCGTTTTCGAGCGGGAACAACAGATGATCATGCTCGACCATCTGCTGGACGAAGACCGCCTCGACCGCCTCATTGCCGCTGCAAATGTCGCTTGCGCCAAGCCGATTGGTCACCAGCACAATGGTCGCGATCACGATCGCGACCAGCGCGGCGACGGTCGGGAGCGGTAGCGATTTCATTTCGTGCCGTCGCGTTTAAATTCCGCTAGTCGAGTTCATAGCGGAAGATACTCAGTCGCTCGATTCGCGGTTTGTCGTAGCCGCGCCATTTCGGCGCCGGAACCTGCTCCGGTCCGATTCGCCTGAAACCGAGCCGCACGAAAAATCGCGCCGCGCGATCCTCGCTGGTGCAGGCGAACACGTAACGCAGCATCCGCGCCTGCGCCTCTTTGACGCATTCCTTGACCAGCTCGACCGCAACGCCTTCGCCCTGAAAACGCGTGAGCGTGTACATCGCGGTGATCTCGCCGGCGCGCTCGCGGCGGTACGGGTCGGTCAGCAACGCGCAGATACCGGCCAGGTGCTCGTCGCCGATCCGGTAGCCGAAGCATGACGGCAGGATTCGCGCGATCTGTTCGGGCGTGCGATGGAGCAGAAAGCCCTCCTCCTGTCCGCGCAGGATGAGCGCCTCGACTTCCTCAAAATCATCGATCGAGATCGGCCGCACCTGCCCGTATTGCAT
>JBAPSR010000517.1:0-8140 GCA_049281755.1 Binataceae bacterium (SeqCode) | reverse complement strand
GCGATTACCGATGCGTCGTGCAGATGAATTCTCCGATGTAAGGAATTAAACGGTGCACGATCAAAGCTATCTGTCGCGCAGGGTGCCTGTCAATTTACCGCCCCCGCGAGTTCCCACAACCGAATGCACGATAGATAGCGGACCGAGGACCGACGGGCGCGAGCCTCGCTCCCTATTGGTCAATCCAGCTCGCTATGACCGGCGAGACGCTCTTCGATTCCGAGCTTACGGGCCCGCGAACGACCGAACCCCCTGAGGTTCACGCCAGCGATTCTCAGTGAAGGAGCGCTGGAGAAGTTTGCGCTGCGATTCGTCCTCGACCTTGGCTACTTGCCGCGGATTCGGGTGCGGCGCATTTTGCGCAGACGCGACTTGGCCTGGACCGGGTTGGTACGCCGCTTGCGGGCGAGTTTGCGATTGCGGCGATTGCGTATTTTGGAAGCTACTTTCATTGGGACTCCTGGATTCCAGCCGACTCATTGTATGCGGTCGGACGAGGCGGATTCCAGCCGTCGGAGGCCTGCGCTGCCTGTGGCGCGCTCACCGCGATCGGGCTCACCGCCGCGATCTCTGAGATTTCCTCGCCGCGATCGCGGGCAACGACGCGCCCCAACGTCTCGCCACTGGTAACAGGACCGGCGACCGCGTTCGGCACCTGGTAGGTGACCTTGAGCGATCCGACGTCGTCCTTCGGCAGCACGACTTTTAGATCGCCCGCTGCGATCGGCTGGATCATCTTTCCTGACTCGGCCTGCACCTGGACCGGCAGCGGTTGCCCGGATTTCAGCAGCGAGACCGCCGTGTAGTGATCGAACCCCCATTCGAGCAGCTTGGCCGCCTGCGCGAAGCGCTGCTGATTGGACGGCGCGCCCAGCACGACGGCAACCAGGCGCAGGTTGCCGCGCCGCGCGGTTGCGGTAACGTTGAAGCCCGCCTGGAACGTGAACCCGGTCTTGAGCCCGTCGCATCCTTCGAAATGGCCGATAAGATGGTTGGTGGTATGCAGCATCGACACCCCGCCATCGAAATCGGTTTGTTCCAGGCTCGACCACTGCAGAAGATTGGTGGTTCGAATAATTTCCCGCGCGACCGTGGCCAGATCGCGCGCGCTGGTGCGATCAACGTCGTGCGCCGGACGCGGGGGCAACCCGTCAACGGTGTTATAATCCGTATGATCCATGCCGAGGCTTTTGGCCCGCAGGTTCATCATCCGCACGGTCGCCTCGACAGATCCGCCGATTTTCTCCGCAACCGCGACGGCAGCGTCATTGGCCGACTTGATTAGCGCCGCCTTCATCAATTCGCCGAGTGGATAAACCTGGCCCTCGACCAATCCCAGCCTTGAACCCATCGTATGCGCCGAGCGCTCGGAGATTCGGACCGGATCGCTCAAATGCACCCGGCCAGCCTTGATCTGATCTTCGGCGACCAGCAGCAGCGTCATCTTGGCCATCGAGGCTGGCGGCCACTCCATATCGGGGTTGTCTTCATAGAGGATCTTGCCGCTGTCGGCGTCCTCTAAAAGCGCGCCTTTGTACGGCTCGACAGTAGTATGCGGCGCTCGCTTGGTGACCGCGTGCGTATGATGATGCCGCACCGACGCCCGCGCCAGACCTGGCGCTACACCTGCGAGTGCAATTACGCATGCGGCGGCCGCCGCTACGCGAAAGATTTTCTTCCACCCATACGATTCCACCACCTGTTCCACCACCTGCCTCTTCTTTCGCCGAGCGCGATATCGTGTTTGCCGCGGGGGCTAGCGCTCACCGGCAAAGCCGTCGGGCGCGGAAGTATCGCGAATCTGGCCGCGTTCGACGCGCTCCAGGATGTTCAGATTAGCGCGCGCGGGCGCGTAGTCTGGATTAGCCTGCACGATCTCGTTCCATTCCTGGCTGGCGCGCATGTACTTGCCCTCTTCCGCGTAGATTGCGCCAAGAGTGTTGTGCGCGTCCACCTGGTCGGGATCGATTTCCAGCGACAAGAGCATCTGCTGCTCCGCCGCCTCGAGCATCCCGCGCTTCTCATAGGCGAGTCCAAGATTGAAATGCGGTTCCGGATGAAGGGGGCCCAGAAGTGTCGCGAGGCGCAGAACCTCGGTCGCGTCGCGCAACTGCCCATTGTCCAGATAGAGCAGGCCGAGATTCAGAAACAACTGCCAGTCATCGAGCCCAAGACTAATCGCCTTCTGATACTCGCTGAGCTCGAGCTGATGCTCCCCCATCAGGCCGTAGGCGAAGCCAAGATGATAGTGCGCCAGCGCGTTGCCGGGATGCTGCTGAATTACGATCCGATGGCGCCGAATAGCCTCGGGGTAGTCTTCCATGCCGAGAAAATAATCAGCGAGAGGATCGCAGACCTGGGGGTCGGAGGACGGCTGCGAAATGCTCGCGCGGGCGACCGTTCGCCACTGGAGAACCAGCGCGATAAGCAAGCCAAGAATCAGAGCCCAGCCGCGGCGATTTGACAACACGCAAGCGCCCGCTCCCGTATGAATTCAGGCGCAATAATGAATTTAGCAGGAAAATTGAGGCAGTAAAACGTGCGCAGCGCTTTTGGGCGCGTCATGTTGCGCCTATCGCCCCGTCCGGCGCTATCAGACCGTCAGGAAAAGCAACCCGGCGGACGGGCGATCGGCCTCCGGTATTTAAGTGGTATTTAAGCGATCATTTGCGGTGGATTATCCCCTTTGTGGATTATCCCCTTTAAGGTCGCCCGCGGCGCTCCGCGCGAAGCTCTGCGTACAATACGAACAGCTCCCGAAACGCACGCATCACGACGCGCAAATTCGCCCCGCTCTGCTCGCCCGCAGTACGCGGCAGATGCTGCACGTCCACCTCTTTGATCCGCGCGCCGCGCCCGATCAGACGCGCCATCAGCTCGGTCGAGATCATCGCGCCGTGCGCCCGCAGCTCCATCGCGTCGAGCAGCTCGCGCTTGAACATCTTGAAGCCGCAGTCGATATCGCTGATCGTCACGCCCAGCACGACGCGTACCAGTTGGGTCCACGCGACGCCGTTGATCCGGCGCATCAGATGGTCGGCGCGACGCGCTCGGCGGCCGACCACCACGTCAAATTCGGGCATAAACGCCGCGAGTTTTTCGACGTCTTTGGGGACGAACTGGCCGTCACCGTCCGAGAGCATCACATAGGGCATAGTGGACGCGCGAATTCCGGAGATAACCGCGCCGCCATAGCCGCGGTTGACCTCATGATTGACGACCTTGACGTGAGGATTTTCGTCCGCGAGGCGTGCAGCGACTTGGCCGGTGCGATCGCGGCTGCCGTCGTTGACGACGATCACCTCGTAGTCGGTAGCGAGTTTCGGCAGCTCGTCCAGGTAGCCGCGGACCACGCGCTCGACGTTCGCTTCCTCATTGTGCGAGGGCAGGAACACGCTCAGTCCTGGAAGTGGTGCCGCCACGAGGGATGTTTCAGCGCGCGCGCGACCGCGGGACCGCGATCGTTTGCGGAATCGGCGGGCGGCTAGTCGCCGAGTTCACGATAGCCGCCCCGAAAGAATAAAAGCGGTTTCGCCTCGTGCGTCTCGGCCTGCTCGATCTCGCCGAGATAGACCGTATGATCGCCGGCATCCATGCTGCCCGAGAGCCTGCATTCGAGATACGCGATAGCGCCGTCGAGAATCGGCGCGCCGTTGGCGCCCCGGTGGTAGCTGACGCCCTCGAACTTGTTGCCTCCGCTGACCGCGAATTTTCGCGACAGCGCCTCTTGTTCCGCCGACAGGATATTGACCGTGAAGAGTTTGGTTTCTTCGAAGCACGGATAGCTCTCGGCCTTCTTGTCGACGCAGATCAGGAGAAGCGGTGGAACCAGCGAGACCGAGGAAAAGGCGTTCGCGGTAAGTCCATGCATTTCGCCAGACGCGCGCAGCGCAGTGATAACGGTTACTCCGGTCGCGAAATGACCCATCACTCGGCGCAATTCATTTTTTTCAATCGGCATCGCAACAGCTCTCCGCGCGCGGATGCTATCAGACGATTTCCAAGCGCGTCAATTTAGTCCTGACGAGCGATCAGTAGGTCACACCACAGGAGATAGTGGCGCGGGCGTCTCGCCCGTCGGAGACGGATGCGCCGCAGGCGCACCCCACCAATGAATTCCTCTCATCGAGTCCCAATCATCGCGTCTCGTCGGCGAGTCCGTCGGCGATTGTGCTCTCCCAAGCGTTGTCCAACTCCGAACCAGCATCCCGGTATGCCGCTTCGAGTTCCCGGCTTCTGAGCAGCTTGACCGCTTCCGCGAACGCTTGGGAACGGTTCAACCCGCGAGTCTTGCTGTAATCGTCGATGAACCTGGCCAGCGAGTCTGCCAGTGATATCTGGAACTTGGCCACGATCATATTTCGCACGAATTTGAAGAGCTGGCGAGATCAATCCCAGCCGGTGCGGTCGCGGGGGATTACCTGCTTGCCGCCGAGGTAGACGTAGTCGAGATCGAGCGAGGTCAACGGACGATCGCCGGCGGCGGTTCGCACTGCGACCGGCTGCGCGATGTACAGCGTATGGTCTCCCGCCGCGACGCTCTGGATCACCCGCGCCTCGATCGAGACCGCCGCGAGCCCGAGCCATGGAACGCCCAGCGTCGGCGAAAGCGAGTAATCGAGATCTTCCAGATTGTCGCTGCGGCGCGAACGCGCGGAGTAGAAATAGTCTTCGAGCGCGCGGCCGCGCGCGCCCACGACGTTCAGCCCAAAGGCTCCCGTGCGCGCGATTATCCCGGCGGTGAAATGGCTGGTATCAACCGACGCCATCACCAGCGGCGGCTCGCCCGAGACCTGCGTGACCCACGACGACGACATCCCGTGGCGCTGCTTACCGTCGGCCACCGTCAGCACGTAGATTCCGGTCGTCAGCGCCGCGATCGCACGCGCAAGGTTGGTCTCCATCGTGTATTCTCTCCTCCAAGCATAGTGTCCGCGAGGATTTGCGCTTCACTTATAATTGACCCGGATCGATGGCGTTTTCAAAATGGATCTCGAGAGCTCGAGCAGAATCCGCCGCGTGAACCGAATCGCTAAACGAATGCGCGCACGCGCAGGTGCGATCGCGATCCTTGCGATCGCTATTCTGGCGCTCGCGGCCGCCGCGATACTGCCGAGCTCCATATTCGCCCAACAATCCGCGCAGCCTTTGCCGAGCCCGGCGGCCGCCACTGCGGTCGATACTACGGCGTCGTCTCCGACGCCATCGCCTGCGGCCGAAGAGTCTCCCGCAATCTCTTCAGGATGGGCTCCGCAACCCGATACCGCCGCTTTCCAGGCCGAGCACGCCACCGCACAGGCGTCGCCCTCCGCGGGTGAATCGCCGGCGGCGAATCCTTCTCCCGCGACCGCGTCGGCCACGTGCTGCGCCGGCGCTCCGCCGCAAGACCATCATGCTTCGCCGAAAGCGCTCAGCGCTGGCGAGCGCGCCTACTATCACACCCGCGACGGATCGTATCTGGATCCGGCCAATTGGGCGGTGATGATCTTCAAATCGCGTCACCAGCTTGAGGTGTATTACAAGGGCGAGCTGTTCAAGGACTATCACGCCGTGTTCGGCCGTTCGCGCGAGCATGGAACCAAGCTCTATGAAGGAGACCGACGCACGCCCGAGGGCGTTTACGCGATCAGCGGGAAGCATCCGAGCGCGCGCTGGCGCTGGTTTCTGACGCTGGACTATCCCAATGCAATCGATCGATTGCGGTATGCCGCTTTGCGCCCCGACGACCTGGCTCCGGGCGCCCCGCGCGACGGCCGCGTAGTCGGCGAGGGCGGATCGATCGGAATCCACGGCACCGACGTACCGCTGCTCAACGCGGGCGATGTCAACTGGACCACGGGATGCATCTCGATCGACAACCTCGACGTGGCGCAACTGCATCGCCTGTTGCCAATTGGTACAGTTGTTATAATCAATCCGTAGGATTCTCCAGCGAGGGCAAAGCCTGCGCGGGAAGCCGCGAAGGAACAGCGATGGATCAAACCGCAGGCGTCTATCGATTCGGCAATCTTGAAAGCGTGATCTTCGGCGCCGGCAAGGTCGGTGCGCTCGGAGAGGAGCTCTCGCGCCGGGGCGCGCGCCGCGCGCTCGTGGTGACCGGCAAATCTCTTGGCGCCTCGAGCCTGCTCGAGAGCGTCAAGCGCGCGGCCGGCAGCGCGCTCGCGGGAGTCTTCACCGGAGCCGCACAGCATGTGCCGTCGAAAACCGTTGACGCGCTCGTGGCCGACGCGATTCGTCTGGAGGCCGACGCCTTCGTCAGCTTCGGCGGCGGCAGCCCAATCGACATGGCGAAGATCGCAGGCGTGCGGCTCCTGAAGGGCAGTCCAGCGCGCGCGACAGTTCATATTGCGCTTCCGACTACGCTTTCCGCCGCCGAGTTCACGGCGTTTGGCGGAATGACCGACGAGGCGACGCGCCACAAGGGCGGCACCGGAGATCCGCGGGTTCAGCCGCGCACCGTGATTCTCGATCCCGAGCTGACCGCCGAGACTCCCGCGTGGCTGTGGGCCTCGACCGGGATGCGCGCGCTCGATCATGCGGTCGAGTCGTCGTACTCGACGCGGCGACAGGTCGTGACCGACACGCTGTGCGCGAAAGCGATCGCGATGCTGGTGGAGCATCTGCGGCCCTCGATGGCGACGGCGGGGGCCGAGCAGACGGAGCATCGGATGCAGTGCCAGCTCGCGGCGTGGCTGTCGATTTTCGGGATGTCGAATACGCGCGCGGGAATTTCGCACGCGCTGGGGCATCAGATCGGACCCTACTGGAACGTGCCGCACGGAATTACTTCATGCATCACGCTGCCGCATGTGATGCGGTTCATGGCGGGCGTCGCACCGGAGCGTTTCAGCCCGATCGCGCAGGGTTTCGGGCTGCGTTTCGACGCCGCTCACCCGCGCGCCGCCGCGCTCGAATGCGCGGAGCGAGCGGCGCAATTCATCAAGCAGTTCGAGGTGCCGACACGCCTGCGCGACGTAGGCGTTGCGCACGACGAGCTGGGGCGGATCGCGGCGAGCGTGCTGGCGGAGGTTGCGGCCTCGAACGTGGTCGGGCGCGAAGTCACCGAACGCGAGTTGGTCGCACTGTTGGAAGCGGCGTACTGAAGCGGCAGAGATCGCCGCGGAGTTGGGAGGGTGGATTGCGATGCGACCGTTTGAGTGCAGGATGCTGGGGTTCGGGTTGGCGCTTTTGATTGCAGGATGCGGTGGGATGATACCGGCGGATTCCGGCGATGTCGTCAGCGGCGGTCCCTACCCCATCATCGAGCGCCAGGTATACAAGGCCGACGCGCCAAGCGCCGTGATGACTTTGACCGACTCGAGGGCAGGCGCCCAGAGCGGAACGATCCGGGGGGTGATCCACGGATGGCCGTTCGCGCACACCGATCCCAGCGGCGATTTCGGTGAAGGGCTCTTCACCTATCGAATCGACTTTGTCGTGACCTCGCGGGCAGGAGAAAACGCCCGCCTGCCCGGTCATGCGCGCGGCAAGCGTACGGTCTATTTCCATCCCGATCGCGCGCCGGTTTCAATTGACGACGCGGCGGCCTTCTCGAACGGCCAGCCGATCATCACCGACACGGTCGATATAGCATTCTCGTTCGATTCGACCGCCAGCACTGTGGAGCTGACCACGATCATGCGGCAGACCAGCGCGAGGTCGTTCACCTGGAATGAGCAGACGGTGACGCCGCCGCAAAGCGGCGAGCAATTCGCCGAGGCGTCGGGAAACTACTCAGCGCAACTCGGCGGCTACGTCTTCAGCTCCACGATGTAACCGCGTATCGCGATGAAGCGGCCGCCGGGACGGCGGCCCTACTGAAAAAATCTCAGCCGGCGTTTCGAGAAGCGGCTATTGCGGGTCGGCGGCGCCGCCGCCGACGCTGTTGGGCTGCTGGCTGTCGGTGCTCCAATTCTGGCTGGGAGGAGATTCTTGCTGGTCGGAGTCGGGACCGTCAACGGAAACGTCGCCGCCGCCCGGAATCGGCACGCGCATGCTCTGGCCGCTGTCGCTGGGATCGGGATCGGACATATCGTTGTTCGGGATGACCTGGTCGTCTTGATAACCCGAATCCGAATTCGAAGACGAGCCGTCTTGCGCACGCGCCGGCGTCGCCGCGAATGCCACAGCGATCGAGAGC
>JBAPSR010000516.1:0-1751 GCA_049281755.1 Binataceae bacterium (SeqCode) | reverse complement strand
GTCGAGGAAACACCGGCGGAATCACCGGTGTTTGGGTTCGTTCCGCCCTGCATCACGGTCGAGATGATCTTCGACCTGAGTCCGCGCTCGAATAGCGCCTTGGCGCGCACACCCAGGTCGATCGCCTTTTGCATCGAGGGGTTAATCGGCTTTGATCCTGCCGGCGGCGTTATCTTCGTCGGCGTCGGCGACGCGGACGCGGGCCGCGACAACACCACGGTCGGCATATTCGTAAGCGACGGTGATGATCCGGATCCGCTGCGCGGTGCGGGCGGCGAGGGCGGATAGGTCAGCCGTCCTGGCGTCGGTGAGCTCGGATTAATCGGCTGCGCCGGCACAGCTCCTGCTGGCTCGGCGATAGGGTTAGCCAGCACCACGGTCCGCATCGAACCCATCGAGGAGCCACCGTTGGCAAACGCTTGCGAGTGATCTTCGGGCGGCAGCGGCAGCGAATTGAGCATCTCGCGCGCCGAGGCAAAGCGCAGGTCTATTTGATGGTTCAGTGCGCGATCCACGGCTTTGTCGGTTTGCTCGGAAACCTGGGGCGCGACGCTCCTTAGCGGGGGAAAGCTGAACGGCGGCTCGAGCGCCGGATCGCGCCCGCTCAGCAGGTGATGCATGGTGGCGGCGATCGAATAGAGGTCCGAGCGCGGCTCGACTTTGCCGACGTATTGCTCGGGCGGAGCGTAGCCGGGCGAGCCGATCATGGTGGCTTTGCCGCCCTTGGGCAGAAAGCGCGCGATGCCGAAATCGATCAGCATGGCGCGGCCGTCCTTGTCGATCATGATGTTGCCGGGCTTGATATCGCGGTAGATGATCGGCGGAGTCTGCGCGTGCAGAAAATCCAACACTTCGAGCATCTGGCGCGCGTAGCGCAGGGTTTGCGCCTCCGGCAGTTTGCCGCCCGCCTTGGTGAGCGCGTCCTCGAGTGTGCCACCCGAGACGAATTCCATCACCAGGTAATGGCGTCCGTTCTCGGCGAAATGATCGATCAGCGTCGGAATGCCCGGATGGGTCAGCCGCGCGAGGACTGTCGCCTCGCGCGTGAAGTCCTCGATCGCTTTTTTCTCGGCGATCCCGTCGCCCAGAATCATCTCTTTTACTGCGACCGGCCGGCTCGCCAGGCGCGTGTCGTTGGACAGATAGACTCTGCCCATGCCGCCCACGCCAAGAACTTTTCGGACGCGATAGCGCCCGTCCAGGAGATGACCCTCCAACAGCGGCTCACCCGGGTTCATGATGCGTCCACGTCTGCCGGCTTCGACTCTGCTTGCAGGGCCGGATGGCGCGCCGCGCTACAGAGAGGAAGCGAATCAGGATATCGGATCGACCGTCAACTTGAGGAAAGTCTTTCCGATGATAACTTCGTCACCTGTCTTGAGCTCGACTGCGGTTCCGGGAACCAGGCGCGCGCCCCGGTTCACATAAGTGCCGTTTAAGCTTCCGATATCCTCGACCGTGATCTTGCCCTCGGCGATTCGGATGAGCGCGTGCTTGCGTGAAATCTTGGCCTCGGGGTCATCAGCGTCGAGGTCGACCTCGGGAAACGAACCGGTGTCGGGATCCCATCGTCCGACCAGATTGTTGCCGTCCTCGAGCGGGAACTCCTGATCCTTGCGACCGCCGCGAACGATCTTGAGCGTCGCCTTGAACGCCATCGGAGCGCCCGACGGCGCCGCGGCGGGAGCCGCAGCGGGCGCTGCCGCAGGAGCGGCTTCCGGCTTGATCTCTCCCGTGGGAGCCTCCGAAGG
>JBAPSR010000515.1:0-3612 GCA_049281755.1 Binataceae bacterium (SeqCode) | reverse complement strand
CGCGCGTCGAACACCAGCTCCTTCAGCAGCGGAGTCGGACGCCGATAGCGCACGGTGAGCGTGCCGGTCATCCCCGGATTTCCGGTCAGCGACTGCGCCATCCCGAGAACCTCGTCAAACGCGGCGGCGAGATAACCGCCGTGGACGTGTCCTGGCGGGCCCTCGTAGGCGACGCCGAAAGTCGCGCGGCCCTCGACCCGATCGCCGACTACCGCTAGCCGGATTGGCGGCGCGAGCGGATTGGCCATTCCGATCAGTGGGCTGTGATCGAAAAATACGTGCGTGTCACCCGCATTGGCGGCTTCCGCCCAGCCTTCGTACACCCGCGTAGTTGGATATTTCGCCAGGCGATCGGCGTATTTCTCCAGCGCGTCGGCGGCGGTGCGAAGATCTTCTTCGGGCGCCGCGACCTGCACCAGGTTATCGATCACGCGGCGCATCGCGTTCGCGATCCGTTGCGCCTCGGCGCGCCGACCGGTCGCGGGAACCTGGGACTGAGACCAGATAGTTTCGAAATTGTAGGGCTTTTCATTCATGGATGACGCCATCGGATGCGGATGCCAGAATCGTACATGCGCACTATTCGCGGGTCTATGCGGTTTTCATCGCGGATTGCGGCCGCGGCGGGTTTGATCGTCGCCTTCGCTGCTGGTGGCGTGCTTGCGCAAACGATGATGCAGGTGCCGTCTGGGCAGAATGCCCCGAGCTTCGTGCCGCGCGCGCAATCGACGCCCATGTCCGCGCCGCCCGAAGGCGAAACTCTGCAAATCGCGCCCGCGCCTCAGGCATCCGCACCGGCGCCGTTATCTGTGCCATCCTTCGCGCCATCGGCCGCGCCGAGCGCAGTATCGCCGCCCGCGATGATGACGCAATCGGCTCCGGTTCTGCCGGCGGTGTTTCGCGGATGCTGGCAGGGCGAAGTCGATCTGCTCGATACGCTCGAGCGCCTGCCCGGCGGGCACAAGGTCGGGTACTGGACACCCAAAACGTACAGGCTTTGCTATCAGCGGGTCGGCGACGGACCTTTCAAACTGACCTTCAGCCAGACCGGAATCGCGCCGACCGAAAAGATCATCCACGCGCACGGCCAGGTCGATACGCTTGCGACCGACGGCCGGGTTTACGCGCGGCTGCGCTCACAGCTTGGGTTCGACGAGTTTCGCGTTGAGCCCGGCGAAGGCGGCGGGACGTTTCATGTCGATGAAACCACGATGCTGGATTGCCGGATCCAAAACGGCGCGATGGCAGTCGCGGCCAGCGTGAACGGCACTCGCGACGGAGCGCCGTGGTTTCGCGCGCGATGGCGCGCGCTGTTCCGCCCGGTGGCGCAATAGCGATCGCGACTTTCAGCCGGCGCCAGAATTCCTGGCCGAGATCGCTTTCAAACGCGAGGCCCCGCGCGAGACCGCGTCGAAGAGCCGCGCGTAATTTAGAAACCAGACGGTCAGCAATCCGGTCCCGATGCCGACCGAGAACGGATACAGGATCGTCGGATGATCCATCACCATCGGCAGCAGCGCGATCGCCAGCGCGGGCGGAATGTGCAAATCGAAGGACCGAAGAATCACGATCCCCCATACCATCGCGGCCGCCGCCGCGGCCGCATTCGCTCCGAACGCGCGCAGGCAAATGAAACCTCCCGCCGCGGTAAGAAAGCAGGCTATCGGCAACGACAGCGGACGTCGCGCCCACGGACAAATCGCCGGATGCCCCAGCATCTCGTATGCGATCACCGCCAGCGGCGGGAACAGGATGAAGCGCAACCCGGTGAGATCGACCGTGGCCACCGCGAGCGCGATGAACAGCAGCAGCGCGCCGAGCCATCGCGATCCCGACGCTGGCAACTCAAGCGCGTCGTCGCGGGCGTCTGCGCCCACCGCCGCATCGTCGTCGCGCGGCGCAAGTTCGTAACGCCGATCCAAATAGTTCCAGCCGACCGATAGCGCGGCCAAAAGGGCGGTGCCGAACAGGATCCCAGGCGGGTACCACCAGGTTTTGACACCGAGCACGAGCGGCAGCAGCCCCGCAGAAATCGCAGGAGCGATCGGCGAGCGCATCGCGGAGAGCACGAACAACGCGCCGCCCACCGTCAGCATCACGGAGAGAAATCCGTAGGGCAAAGCGCGGGTGAGTATTGTCCCGATGATTGCGGTGAGCACTGGCGTCACGATTAGCGCGACCGGTGCGCGCGCCCAGCTTCCGCGCGGCCGCGTGAGGACGTCGTGCGAGAGCGCGCCGAGCTCCGGGAACATCAGGTAGACCGCGCCCGTCGCGGAAGCCACCTGCGCCACAATCGCGATGTAAACCAGCGCGCCGATTTCGGCGCCGAGTCGCGAGCGCCGCCGTGGCGAGCTTCCGGGCGCGATGTCTTCGGGTGCTTTCAAGTGGGTGTGTTCTAACGGGTAGGTTCAAGCCAGAAACCGGTCGAGCGTCGCGACCAGTTCTCTGATCTTTGCCTGCGCGTCGCGGCGCATGATCGCGTCGCTCACGCAGCTCTCGAGATGATCGCGGACTATGAGCAGCGCGAGGCGGTCCAGGGCGCGGCGCACGGCCGAGACTTGCTGCAAGACATCAATACAGTATGCATTTTCACCGAGCATGCGCTTGATGCCGCGCAACTGGCCCTCGGCGCGCTCCAGGCGCGCGGCAAGGTCAAGCGCCAGCCGCTCGGGACGGCGGTGGGATTTCTGCTTCGCCTGCGAAGATGTTAACGCTCTGGCCCCGGGCATTGCCTTGCTCCTCTTCCGTCAGATACTCCTGGAGAGTACCATACTGAGAGGGAGTATCCCAGTCCTTTCGTTCAGAGGCGGCTTTCGATGGACCACTCTCATCCTCACGCTGGCGCGGCCTCGCCCGCAATCGCAATCGATCCGGTCTGCGCAATGGAGGTCGATACTGCCGCGGCCGGCCGCGTCGTCGAGCATGACGGGACCTCCTACTACTTCTGCAGCGACAAGTGCGTCGCGCGGTTCAAAGCGAATCCGCAGGAGTTCATCGCCGGCGCGGCTATGTCAGCCGAAAAGAAATCCGCTGCGCATGCAGCGGGCGCACAGTACACCTGCCCGATGCATCCGGAGATCGTGCGCGACGCTCCGGGCGCATGCCCGATTTGCGGGATGGCGCTCGAGCCGATCTCTCCGCTTGCGGCGGCGGAAGAAGAAAATCCCGAGCTTGCGTACATGACGATACGTTTCTGGGCCGCGCTCGTTCTGACGATTCCGATTCTCGCGCTCGGGATGCTGCCCGGGGCGTGGGTCGCGCGCGTGGTTCCGATGACCGTCGCGCCGTGGCTGATGTTCGCGCTGGCGACGCCGGTTGTGATCTGGGCGGGCGCGGCATTCTTCGAGCGCGGCTACGCCTCGCTTCGGTCGATGAATCTCAACATGTTCACACTGATCGCGAGCGGCGTCGGCGTCGCATATGGCTACAGCGTTATCGCGACGATCTTTCCGGAGATCTTTCCGCCCGCGATGCTTGATGCGTACGGGATGATTCCCAGCTACTTCGAAGCCGCCGCGTCGATCACAGTGCTGGTGCTGCTCGGCCAGGTGCTCGAATTGCGCGCGCGCAGCCGCACCAGCGGCGCGATTCGGGCGCTGCTCGGTCTCGCGC
>JBAPSR010000514.1:0-4250 GCA_049281755.1 Binataceae bacterium (SeqCode) | reverse complement strand
GCGCGAGACCGCGGATTATTTCGAGGCCACAACTCCGGGACTGAAAAATCCCAAGAGCGCCGCCAACTGGGTGATGACCGAAGTGCTGCGCGTCGCCAACGACACCGGCAAGCCTCTGGCCGAGGCGGTTCCCGCCGGAGCTGAAGTGGGAGCGCTGCTGCGGATGGTCGAAGAACAGAAAATCAGCCTGACCGCGGCCAAGACTGCGTTCGCCGCGATGGTGAAAACGGGCAAGAGTGCGGACGCTACTATCGCCGATCTCGGACTGGCGCAGGTTTCCGACAGCGGCGCGATCGCGGCGGCGTGCGACGCGGTGATCGCCGCCGAGCCGGCCAAGCTCGCCGAGTATCGCGGCGGACGCGACAAGCTGTTCGGGTTTTTTGTCGGCCAGGTAATGAAAGCGATGGGCGGCAAAGCCAACCCCAAGGTCATCAACGAAGTCCTGAAACAAAAACTGGCGGGATAGCTGCGCGCGCGACGACTATTCGCGCGGGCGGAGCTTCAGGAAGGCCGGATGCCGGAACGGGTCGCCCGGCGCGAGCTTGCGCGACATGTCCTCGAAGACTGAGCGCGCCTCGCCTTCGGCATCGCGTCCGACCAGCAAGCCGGGGCGCAGCACGAATCTCGCGTCATCGCCGAAGAAACGCAGCGACAAGGTGCGGCGGCGTTTTCCACGATGCGTCGGCGCTCCGCCGTGGAGCATCGCGGGGTGAAACACGATCACGTCGCCCGGCTCGACGCCCCACGAGACGACATCCCACCTCGAGCGATCGGCCTCGATATTCGGCAGCCGGGGCATCGCCGCGCCGCCATAGAGCGGCGCGGTATCGTCGGCGGGATCGAATCTCGAACCGTCGTACAGCACGCCGCGATGCGATCCGCGCACGAATTCGAGCGAGTCTTCCCGCGCCACCGGGTCAAATGAGATCCACATCACGGCGATCTGGTTTCCTTCGATCGGCAAGTAAGAGGAATCCTGATGCCACGGCGTGCGCCGGCTCTCGCCGCCCTCTTTCAGAAACACCTGCTCGTAGAGGAACCAAACCTCGGGTGCGCCCCACAGCGCGGCGACAAGGTCGGCGGCCGGCGATCGCAACAGCATCTCGCGGTAGCCGGTCAGCGCGCTTGGATTCAGCAAATCCTGATAAAAGCGATCCGGAGCGTCGGCGGTGCCCTGAAACTGGTTGGCGGCGCGGCCGGGATTGGCGAGGCTCCATTGAAACGCGGCGCGCGCACTGTCGAGTGCATCGGGGTCGAGAACGTTGCGCAGGCATACGACGCCGTCCGCGGCAAATCGTTCGCGCATCGACTCGATTTCCGGGCGATTTGCCGAGCTTCTCTTCGCGTCAGAGGACATGGCTTCCTCTTCGCACAGGAGGATCGAGATCGTCAACTCACCTGAGGAAACTTCGCGCGCGGATCGTGGCGCCCAGCACGGCGTCAGCGAAAGGGACTGGCATTCTTGTTCGATCCGCTGAATCCGCCGCTGGCGGCGACTCCTCCGACAACTCCGCCCGCGACCGCTGCGGCGCCTCCCGCGGCTGCCGCACCGGTTCCAAGACTAATTCCTCCGGCGGCGGCGATCGCGGCGGCTGCCGTGGGCAGCAAGGCGCACGGCACGATCGACTTGTAGCCTGGATGCAGCTCGACGGTGTTCGCCGGCGCGGAGACGTTCGCAACATCGACGACGCCGTCCATAACGGCCACATCGGTGAAGCGATGGCAGCCCTCGAACTGTTTTCGATCGACGCCCTCCTGGTACGATACGTCGTACCTCGTGCCGCGAGCCGCTGCCACGGCGTTCGGCGTATGAACTTCGTAGGTGGGAGCGCCGGCGCTGGCGGCATGCACCACGTATGATCGAACGACACCGGCTAACAGGTTGATCTTGTCGGCGGTGGTGGCGGTTGCGTTGCGATGCGGGATGTCCAGCTTGACCTTGGACAACTCGCCAATCTCGAGCGTGCTCTTGTCGGCCAGAGTTACGGTCGCGCTTGAAGCAGCGGCGGTATCAACTTCGTCGCCGTCGAAGACGGCCGTTCCGACGGCCGCCTGGCTCGATATTCCGCCATGGACGACCACGACGCCGCCAGTCACGACGGTTACGGTAGCGTCACCGGTTTGCGCCGATGCCGGCGTCGAGACCGCAAATATCGCGATCAAGGCTGAGAACAGAGCGAGCTTGGAGATCGCGTCGAGTATTTTCCGTCGTGGCATGGTTATCTGCTTCATAAGATGAAATCGAGTACTCGTGTAGGCGTACCGGGCTGAGAACATAGTATCAGGGATTGGAGGTGCCGGATTGCACTTTGCAGTGTCAACTAAAGCATCGAAGGCATAGATAAGGCAAACCTGGCGATCGGGCGCAAAGAAGGCCGCCCGACGAACTCATCCCTTTGGCAGGCCCAGCGTACGTTCGGCGATTATGTTGCGCTGAATCTCGCTGGTGCCGCCGGCAATCGTGTACTGGCGCGAGCTAAGCACCCGATTGAGCCATCGCGGCGCGTCCGGCACCACTTCGGTCGGATCTCCGAGCAAGCCGTAGCCGCCGAGCAGCTCGGTCGAGAAGCGCGCGATGCGCACGCCGAGCTCGGAGCCGAACAACTTGAGCATCGAGCCCTCAGGCCCCGGCGGCAGCCCCTTGAGCATCCGCGTCAGAGTGCGCAGACGCGCGTACTTTGCGGCTTCGCAATCGATCAGCAACTCCGTCAGCCGCTGACGAACCCACGCCTGCTCCCACGCCGGGAGTCCTCCGATCTGCACGGTCTTGGCGAGCGCGGCCAATCGCTCGACCTGTGCGCGATGGCCTCCGCCGCCGGCGAACCCACGCTCGTAGCTGAGCGTGGTCATCGCGACCTTCCATCCTTCGTTGATTTTGCCGACCAGGTTTTCCTTCGGCACCTGGACGTTCTCGAAGAAGACCTCGTTGAAATGCGCGTGCCCGTTCATCGTGACCAGCGGACGCACCTCGACGCCGGGACTCTTCATGTCCATCAGCAGGTAGGTGATGCCCTTGTGCTTGGGAGCGTCGGGGTCGGTGCGCGCGAGCAGGAACATCCGGTCCGCGTATTGCGCGCCTGAGGTCCAGACTTTCTGGCCGGTGAGCAGGAAATAATCCCCCCGATCGACGGCGCGGGTCGAGAGATTGGCAAGGTCCGAGCCGGCGCCGGGTTCGGAATAGCCCTGGCACCAGATATCGTCGGCAGCGAGGATTCGTTTAAGGTAGCGGTTCTTCTGCGCCTCGGTGCCCCAATTCATCAGGGTGGGTCCGCACATGTTGAGCCCGAAATACCCGGGCATCACCGGGCCGCGCGCGCGGTCGTACTCGTCGTCCCAGATGAATTGCTCGATCACCGTGGCCGCGCGTCCGCCGTATTCGCTCGGCCACGACAGGCCTGCGTAGCCTGCGGTGTAGAGCTGGTTTTGCCACGCGCGGCGGCGCTCGAAGATCGCGCGATTGGGCGCGATCCGCTCGTCCTGGGCGTCGTCGATCTTGAGCTCTTCAGGCAGATTCGCGGCGAGCCACGCGCGCACCTCGCGCCGAAAGCCTTCCTGCTCAGGAGAAAACTCGAAATCCAAAGGTGATGTCCTTAACGATGAGGAATCACGGAAGCCTCGACGCTTAAGCCGGTGCCGTCGCCGCTGGGACGATAATGCAGTTTCTCGAATCCGATTACGCGTCCCGAGGAATCCTTCATCAGGATCACCTCGTCAGTGGTTTCCTCGGACAAGTCTTCGAGATGCGGATCGTCAAACCATACGGTGAGCGTCTGCCCGATGGTGTCGTGAATCACGCGGATCTTTTCCATACTATATCTCCGGCCTTAACCGCGTCGGTACGATATGCGGTGATGAGAAAGCCACCACCATCCTGCCTTCTCACAACAGCGCAAATCCAGCGACCAGCATCTTCATGATAGAATAGCAGAACTTTCTCGTCCTTGCGGCTGCGCCGGACCTCGACAGGCTCGCGCAGCACGCGTTCGATTTCCTTCTCACGCCCCGAGAGCACGGGGTGTTTTCGGTCGACGATATAGTCCCAATACGCGCTGGTGCATCGCACCCTGAATCCGAGCGGCGTGTCGACCTCGAAGAGCAACTGCTCCGGCATTCAATTCAGACTGAAGGCGCGGGCGGCGTTGTCCCATAGGATTTTGCGGCGGCTGGCGTCGGAGATTGGCTGCTTCATGATTGCGCCGATACCCCACGGGAAAGTTCCGTCGGGATGCGGATAGTCCGTATCCCACAGA
>JBAPSR010000513.1:0-4511 GCA_049281755.1 Binataceae bacterium (SeqCode) | reverse complement strand
CCGTCCACGGTTGCGGTCTTCGCGTGCAGCATTTTTCCCTGCCACTCATAGATCTTCACGCCGGCTTTCAGCAATGCACGGTAATGCGAGCGCTCCGCCGACACGATCAATGGTTCGTCGCTTTGGCTCGGGAGCATCAGCCGTACGTCCACTCCGCGGCGAGCGGCATGCTCGAGCGCGTGCAACATTTGGTGGTCCGGAGCGAAGTAAGCGTCGGTGATATAAACGTTGGTTTCGGAATTGACTATTGCCGAGATCAACGTCACATAGATCAGGCTGAATTGTTCCGGCACGCTCGCGATCACTCGCACAATATGGTTGCCGCGTTTTTCCAATTGGGGAAAATAATTGCGCGGCGCTAGTATGGGACCTTCCTGGTAATACCACTCGTCGATAAACAGCCGCTGGATTTCCGCGACCACCGGGCCTTCGAGCTCGATATCTGTGTCGCGCCAATATTCCGGCGGTTCGTTTTTGCCGCGAGAGCTCGGGCCGCTGGCATAGACCTCGGCGATATTGATCCCGCCGGTGAAGGCGATGCGCCCGTCAACGATCAACATTTTGCGATGATTGCGATGACTGAACGTCCAGGGAAGTTTGGCCGCGAATGGATTCAGCGGACGGTACTCGAGCACCGCGATTCCATTCTGCCGCATCCGATCGAAGAAACTCGCCGAGGTTCCGAACGAACCGACGCCGTCGTAGGCGACGTTTACCTGCACCCCGTGTTGCTGCCGCTCGATCAACGCGTCGGCAAACATCTGGCCGATCGGTCCGTCGGAAAATGTGAACATCTCGATATTGATATTGTCGCGGGCGGCGCGAATCGCCGACAGCATCGCGCTATAGGTCGCCGTGCCATTCTCCAGGAGCGCGGTTTTGTTGCCGATTACCAGAGGAACATCGCTGAGCGACTGCTCGAAGGCGAGATGCCGCGCGAGAATATCACTCGGCGTCTTTTGGTGTTCGTTCAGCTTATCGATGATTTGTTGGCCCTGCTCCTTGGTCAGCGGCCCGTTGGGTCCGACAAAGTTCGAATTCTCCTGGTAGAGAGACTTCGAATGAAGCAGAGCGCCTACGTCCGGGATAGTGCCGCATCCACTGAGAAGTACTACAGGAACGAGCAGCAGGAGTATGCGATTCACTTTACCGAAGACCGATATCGACCCCTCACGCAAAAGTTCACTTCTTTTCAGACTAGCACGAATTTTCGCCGCCGCTGCTTTGCGAGTGGACCAATCGACACCACCGGGCACGGATTTTCCGACGACCGCGAGATTTGCCGCTTCACGAGCCTAGTCGCCCGAGGAATGCTTCTTAACTTCGTAGCCGGTAGCAGCGCCACCCAATCCTCCTGCGACCGCGCCCACCAGAGGATCGCCTACGGCGGCTCCTACCAGCGCGCCACCGGCGGCGCCACCGAGGCCTCCAACGGTTGCGGCGCTACTCTTGGAGTCCGTCGTGCTTCCGGCTATAGCGCCGACGCCCGCGCCGGTCGCGCCGCCCGCCAGCAGAGCACATCCGGGAGCGAATAGAATTGCCGCCGCCAATGTCGCGGCGATCCTGAGACGACGTATGTTCGAAGCCATGATGAGACTGATTCAGCCAATTTCGTGCCACTGGAAATCGCTGCGACAGCATGACTCGGACATCAAAACAGGTTGGTCGGAAAGGCCGAACGTGAAAAAATTTCTCTGTACGATACATTCGGGTTCGATGGAAGGCAGTCTTATGTCCATGATGAAAAATAGCAGTCTGGACATGCACGACTGCGGAATTTGACGCGACGACCGGATCGCGCGAGACTGCCTTCTACTAACGCCGATGGCATCGCCACTCAATGTTTTGTTCATCACCGCCGACCAGTGGCGCGGTGATTGTCTCTCCGCGCTGAATCATCCTGTTGTCCGCACGCCGAATCTCGACGCGCTCGCGGCGGAAGGAGTGCTGTTCCGGAACCATTTTGCGAACACCGCGCCATGCGGTCCGAGCCGGGCGTCGCTACACACCGGGATGTATCTGCAGAATCATCGTTCCGGCACAAATGGCACTCCGCTGGATGCGCGGCATACGAATTGGGCGAAAGAGGCGGCAGCACTCGGCTACGATCCGGTGCTGTTTGGCTATACCGATACGAGTCTGGATCCGCGCGGGCTTGCGCCGGCTGATCCGTGGCTTAGGAGCTACGAGGGTTCTTTGCCTGGCATCCGGCCTGTATGCCTGCTGCTCGGCGCTCCGACGCCGTGGACCGATTGGCTAAAGGCGCATGGATTCGAGGTGCCGTCGAATATCAGTCTCGCCTATGGCTATAGAGCGGAAGGTCCGGACTACGAGGACGGCGCGGCACACCCCAAACCGCTCAAGTATCCGGCGCAGTACGACGACACCGCGTTCCTGATTAGTCAGACTATAGAATATATACGCAGTGCGAACGGGCCCTTCATCGCGCACCTGTCGCTGCTCCGGCCGCATCCTCCATGGGTCGCGCCCGAGCCCTACAACTCTCTATACGATCCTGCGCTCGTGCCGGGGTTCTCGCGCCGAGCCACGGCGGACGATGAAGCACGGCAGCATCCATGGCTCGCGTACCAGCTTTCGCGCCGGATGTTTCGCGCGAGCGGAGACGAGAAGCGGCTTCGCCGGCTCAAGGCCGTGTATTTTGGGCTGATGAGCCGGGTTGATGCGGAGCTTGGAAAGCTCATACAGTTCTTGAAAGACAGCGGCCGCTGGGATTCCACATTGATCATCTTCACTTCGGATCACGGCGAACAGATGGGCGATCACTGGCTAATGGCGAAGAGTGGCTATTTTGATGGCTCTTACTACATCCCGTTGATCGTGCGGGATCCGCGGCGGCAGGCCGATGCGGCGCGGGGCTCAGTGGTTTCGTCGTTTACGGAGAACGTCGATATCATGCCGACTTTATTGGAAGCGATCGGCGCGGAGATTCCCATACAATGCGATGGCAGCTCACTCGCTCCTTTTCTTGCGGGCGCGCGCCAGAGCGGCAAATGGCGTGACGAGGCGCATTGGGAGTTCGACTTTCGCGATCCCGCCGACGACACCGTGGAGCGTGCGCTCGGGCTGACGATGCATCAATGCACGATGAACATCATTCGGGGTGCACGATACAAGTACGTACACTTCACAAAGTTGCCGCCGCTGTTTTTTGACCTGGAGGCCGACCCGGGCGAGTTCGTGAACCTGGCCGAATCGCCGGAGCATCAGCGATTGGTTCTGGAATATGCGCAGAAGATGCTTTCGTGGCGAATGAACCACGACGAGCAAACGCTCACGCACATTGCACTCGTCGAGTCGGGGCCAATCTCGCGCCGCGCGCCACGCTACTGACGCTTTCCGCTGCGTATGAGCGACTCGATCGCCTCGAGGGCGGATTCGCAGTCGGCGACAGTGTCGATCACCTTATGCGCGCCGGCGGCAATCAGTTGCGCACGGGCGCGCTCGAGACGAGACGCCTTTTCCGCGGAGGAAAGCGCGGCGAAGTCCGCGTACGAAAGGCCAACCAGGTTACCTGTCCGGGCGACTCCAATCGTCCATACGCCCGCGCGCAATCCTTCCTCGATATCGACGACGGTGTCGCCGATTTTCACGATCGCCGCGAGCGGCTCGACCTTAAGCTGGATAGCGTTAGCAAAAATCATCCATGGAAAGGGGCGACCGGCGCCGACTTCGTCGGGCGTGACTGAGCAATCAGGATTGTAACCTTGCCTGGCGGCCGGACCGAAAATCAAGTCGAGCATCGCGCGAGTATAGCCGGTGGTGCTTCCGATCTTGATCCCTCGATGACGAAGGCGCGCAATTGTTTCCGCAACTCCGTCGATCACGTCAGAATGCGCAACGATGCATTCGAGTTGCAGCGGCACAAAGTCAGCGAACAAGCCTTCTACGTCGACTTCGTCGGGTTCGTGTCCGCATGCCTTATTCCATTGGGCAGCGACGCCGGGCTCAAGTAGTATTTTTCTGAGGTGATCCTTTTTCAAGACACCCATGTCACGCCGCGCGTCTTCCTCGGAGACTGTCACGCCGCGCCGCGCGAATACTTGTTGCAGAACGCGCACCGGCGCGAGGCTGCCGTGATCGACGGTCGTGCCCGCCCAATCGAAGATGACTGCCTTCACAGGTCCGGAATACACGGTCTTCATTAGATGGACATCTCACGAGTCATCTGCTCGGCCAAGCCGAATGACAACGTCATCCCGGAGCCGCCAACTGCGGTGACGATACGTACGCCGGGTGCAGCGTCAATCGCTACATAGGATTTGTCCGGATGCTTGGCGTACACGCCGTACCATCGCTCGGCGATCGAGAGGTCCGGCGCGAGCAGGAACCTTTGCAAGTCGCGCAGTACGAGTTCGTCGATCTTGGTTTTGTTGAAGATATCGACGGCGAGGCCGTACTCGTGGGAATCGCCGAGTGTCAACGCGCCGTCGGCGGTTTGCGAAACCAGAGTATGTATTGCCCAACGATCATACTCGGCCAACTCGCGCGCG
>JBAPSR010000512.1:0-1550 GCA_049281755.1 Binataceae bacterium (SeqCode) | reverse complement strand
GTTCTAAGGTGAAGAACGAAATCCTAGCGCGGCTCCGAAACGACGGCATTAAGATTCCGCACTGTGGCTCAAGGGAGTCGGATGGTTTCATCGGTTGCGATGATGACGCTGACAGTTAGACAATGTCAGCCGGATTCCCGGAACATATCGTCCGCGCCGCCCCTCCTGAATTCGATCAACTGCTTGGAATCGACAAGGCGAATCGGCTTCCCCGCGGCGAATTCCCTAGCGGCGGCGCTGAATCCGCCAAGGCAAATCAGCACGGCGCGCGCCGCGCCGGCGTGCAGCATCGCGCCGTATAATTCGCGAACTACGCTCGGGCCGCATGCGGACTTGTATCGCTTGCACTGGATAGCGGTATCGAGGCGACCATTGGCGAAGATCTCAATATCGATGCCCCCATCACCTGAGGCTTTGGTGACGCGCGCGTCGAAGCCGCGGGTCTTCAAAATTCGCGTAATCGCCTTCTCGAAATCGAGGCCACTCATCCGGATCCAGCCCTTGACGGCTCCGGCGTGCTCCGCAAAGGGCTCGGCCGTTCGATGCCAGCGCTCTGTTGCACCTTTGAACGCCGTGAGCCGCGCAGCGCTCGGGTGCGCGCCGTAAGCGCCGCGAAGAAGCGCGCCGGGGATCAAGACGAGGAGCCAGACGGGCGGCACCAGCAGTAAATAGAGAACATTCCAACCCCAAATGCCGCCGGCTATGGACGCTATGACAACGGCGACTACGGCGGTCAAACTCCACGAGAATTTGTCTCTTGCGGCGTTCCACTTGGCGACCTCACGGCTCACGACGCTGATTTCGTCGAGATCGGGAAAGCCATAGTCCTGCGGCGTGGGGGCGAGCGCGCGGACTGCCTCGCCCTCGAAATAATGATGACCGTAGTAATTGATCCGCTTGCGACGCTTTCCCCGATGCATCCAAGTGGTTCTCTACGAAAGATGACCACGTACGACTCGCTGCGGTTCCGTTGAGTGCTCGCTACTCGCCTCCCACACCGACGCGCAATATCTGCAGCGGTACAAGCCGTTACCATCGGCCGGCGTCGGAAGTTGCGGGTTCTCGCGCCTGAACCGCTCCATCTCTAGCAGTGTCAGTTTGCGAGGAACCTGATCGCTGCCGTGGCAGTTCATAGGACAGTATTTTTTCACGCGAAGTTTCATTCCCTGCCTGTGCGACCCCGTACCCCGTTTTGATGGCATCACGCTAACGCCGCGGCCCGAGCCGCGTCTACGGACGAAAATCAGTCGTGGTTGATGGTGGTGACACTGGTGAGTGTGCCCCACCCCGTGGGGAAAGCTTCATCGCTTTTTGCGCGACCCGCACAAAACCTGTACAATTTGGCCGATTTCGGCATATTCAAGCCGCGGCACTCTGTATCACTGAATTCTCGTAACTATCTAATTTAATTATAGATTTGAAGTGGTACCGAGGGCGGGACTTGAACCCGCATGTGCTTGCGCACGGAGGATTTTGAGTCCTCTGCGTCTGCCATTTCGCCACCTCGGCATCCCGGCGGTCCCCTTCACTTATACGAGACCTTCAATACT
>JBAPSR010000511.1:0-2586 GCA_049281755.1 Binataceae bacterium (SeqCode) | reverse complement strand
AAGTTGCGCGGGACTCAGCTCCGCGGCGGCCTCGGCGGCTTGCGGCTCGATTGGGGTTACAGGACCGGCGGGTGCGATATCTTCGGCCATGCGGGCTCCGGCAAACGGGCGGGATTCAATCCGCCTTGAGCGCGATCTTTCGGGCTTTGTGCTTGGGGACGATTACGGTCAGAACGCCGTCCGACCATCGGGCCGAAGCGGACTCGGGCTCCACGTTTTCCGCGAAGGTGAAGACGCTTTCGAGCCGCCCGAACTCCGCGGCGCCCGCGCGCACGGTCAGGCGCTGGCCGCGGCTTTCGATTTCGATCGTCTTGCGATCGATTCCGCGCGAAGCCAGGCGAATTTCGTAACGGTCGGGCAAGTCGGAAAGCTCGGTGCGTTCGAACCCTGACGCGACGCCGCATTTCCATCGATCGACCAGCATCTCGTCGAAGAACGCGTCCACCGCCCGGTCGAAATCGCCAAAGATAAGATCGCCCGGCGTGGTCCTGGAGTTGGGGTTGCGTGCCGCCACGCGTCCATTCTAATGCCACGACGGCTCCGCGGTCGAGACACGCGAGTGAAGAGCGCCATTTCAAAGATCGACCCCGTTCGGTCGTCATGGGCGATACCCAAGGTCACTGCCAACGCGCCTCGGGATTTCTCGCCCAGGGCTCGAAATGACGTTCGGCCGTTTCGCGGCATCACGGTCCTGATGCGCCGGAATCCACGTACGCCATTTCGAGCCTTGGGCGAGAAATCCCGGACGCGGCGTCCGCACTCTCGCGCGTGCTTGCCAGCCGCGGTACGGCGGGCTATCTTTCCGGTCGTGCCCACGATCTCGAAAGTCCTTGCCGCAACCGATTTTTCTGAAGATTCCTCGCTCGCCTTCGGCTACGCCGAAGATATCGCGCGCAAGTTCGGAGCCGAGATCGTCGTGCTGCACGTCGATCAGCCGCTAGCGCCCGTGATGGTCTCGCCCGACCTGGGCCCGGCCATGGATGTCGGCGCTATGAGCAGAATCGCCGAAGAGCAGCGGCTGATCGCGCAGCGCGAGTTGGACAAAATCGTGCAGCGCCTGCGCGATGACGGAATCAAGGCCAAGAGCCTCTTGAAGGTCGGCTCTCCATTTCTGGAAATCCTGCGCGCGTCGCAGACCGAGAATGCCGACCTGATCGTGCTCGGCACTCACGGCCGCACCGGCCTGGCTCACGTATTGATGGGCAGTGTGGCCGAGCGCGTGGTCCAGAAGTCCGCGGTCCCGGTCCTGACCATTCGGCATCCCGACCGCAAGTTCAAGCATCCCCTCGACAAATAGGGACCGCGCGACCGGCAGCAAAGGGTGCGCTCTAATTCACCCTTAATTGCAGCTTATTTTCCCTGATATTTCGCCGGGCGCTTTTCCATAAACGCCTTCACGCCTTCCTTGAAATCCTCGGACTTCGTCATCGCGGTCATCGACACGTCGTCGTCATGAATCGCGGTCGCGAGGTCGGTGAACAGATGCTTGTACACCAGCCCCTTGGCGTGCGCGACGCCGAGCGGCGAGCATTTGTTCGCGATATGCCCTGCCACCTCGCGCGCGGTTTCCATCAGCTTGTCGGCAGGAACCACGCGATTCACCAGCCCCATCGCGAGCGCCTCTTGCGCGTCAACCAGGCGTCCCGTCACCGCCATCTCGACCGCGCGCGCAAGTCCCACGATCCGCGGCAGCATCCAGGAGGATCCGTGCTCGATCGCAAGCCCGCGCTGCACGAAGATTAGCCCCATCCGCGCCGTGTCGGACGCAATCCTGATGTCCTGGTAAAGGCAGGTGGTGAAGCCCAGCCCCACGCACGCGCCGTTGATCGCGCCGATAACCGGCTTCTTGAGCGCGAGCAGGTAGGAATACTGGTTGCGATAATCGACGCGTTGCTGCGCGAGCCAGTCGTCCTGCGCCGGCGCGGTATTTCCGCCGGTCGCCGATGCACGCCCCGCCGATATTTCCGACAACGCGCCCATGTCCGCGCCCGAGCAATACGCGCGGCCCGCGCCGGTCATGATGATCGCGCCGACGTTCGGGTCGCGCTCGGCGTCCATCAGGGCGCTGCGCGTCTCGACTCCCATCTTCGGGGTCCATGAGTTGAGCTTGGCGGGACGGTTGAAGGTAACCGTCGCGATTCGGTCCGACTTCTCATAAATGATATCCGCGAATTCCATCGTGAGCCTCCAGGGTAGTTCCGCGCCGATCAAAGCACTATCCCGGCGCGAAATCTAACCGCGCCACGTTCTTTCCTCTCTCCACGGCGGCTGTTAGTAAAGACCGGTGATGCCTTTTTCCGCTCAATCTCCTTCGTCGGCGCGAACTCGCCGCGCCGCCACCGTGTTTGCCGCACTGTTCGTCGTTTTCGTTTCGACCGCGGTTGCGGCCGATTCTCCGCCCGACACTTCGGTCAGGGGCGCGCACACGATGGTCGTGGCGGAAACGCCTGAGGCCGCAGCCGCCGGAGTTGCGATTCTCAAACAAGGCGGCAATGCGATCGATGCGGCCGCTGCCGCCTCGCTCGCGACCGGAGTGACGCATGCGGCTTCGTGCGGGATCGGCGGCGGCGGCTTCATGCTGATCTA
>JBAPSR010000510.1:0-5517 GCA_049281755.1 Binataceae bacterium (SeqCode) | reverse complement strand
CGCCTCACCAACTCATCCGCCAAACTCATCTGTCCCGCCCCACGATGACTCATCCCGCCACCTCCTCCTATCCACCTTCGCCCTTTATCTTTGATCAAATCCCTCCGAGTTATGCAAAGGTCTCCGGAGGGCGAGGGTATTTCAGAGGCGCCGCGCCGCTTCGCGCTCGGATCGGATCGACCTAACCCCTGACCCCTTCCCGCACTGGAAGGGGGACTGTTTACGACAGGTGCTTGGGGTAAGGACGAGCGAGCCCTGACGACGTTCTAATCTTGCTAATCTTGAGGGCCGGCTTCTTCGGAGTCGGATGACGGGGGCGCTTGATGCGAGTGCATCAGCGGGACGCTGGTGCTGGCGCCGATCGAGATGATCAGCATCCCCTGCTCGTAGCGCGGACCGCCGACGATCAGGATGCCGTTGTTCTTGAGCTTCAGGTCCGTCGTCATAAGCGGGCGCGGGCCCTGGAACAGGACTATCTCCATCGCGATCATGTCGCCGTCAACTTCGCGCGGCTGCACGTGCAGGATTCGTCCTCCCGGAAGCTGGAACACGATCATCTTGCCGCACGGCGTCTGTCCGGCTTGATCGCTGACGAGACGGTAGGTGCTGTAGCTGAACAGAGCCTGGAGGCGCGGGCCCATCGATTGCAGGCGCGGATCGACGCCCTCATTGGTCTCGGCTGCGAGCACGGAATTTACCCGCACGGTCACGGTGCGCGGGGGATGCGCCGATTGGGCGAGCGCCCCTTTAGCCCCCATCGCGAAGACTACGACGATGAGCAGGCTAAGACTTCGCGGGCTCGTCAGCATCAATTCCCTTATGGTTGATCAGGTAGCCAGATCACGGTCGTATCGGTCTTAGGCTCGCTCCAGACCGCGACCGAGGGAATTTCGGACTCCAAGCGCGAGATGACTGCGTGCGAGTCATCCGCAACGTTGGCGAGGTCGGCGGGGCCCGGAGCGACCGAGGCTACCGCCGCGGGCGCGCGCACAGCGGCGTGCTCGAGCGAGGCCACCTCGTAGCCCGGATGATGCAGTGCGTGGGCGTAGGGAGTGGCCAGAATCACCGTGATCACGGCGGCCACCGCGGCGCCACCGGCCAACGCAAATCCGCCGGAAAGCTGCTCACCCGCGCGGCTGAACCATCGCGAGATCCGGACGCCGAGAGGCACCGGCAGGCTGTCGATTCGGCGCATTACTGAAGACTTGAACCCGACCAGCGAGGGTTCCTCGAACAGGGTGCGCAGCTCGCGCCCGATCGAGCCGTAGTCGGCCAGCTCGGCGGTGCAGTTGTCGCATCGCGCCAGATGGTAGGCGACTTCCTGATATTCGTTGGGCTCGAGCGCCTGGTCTTCGAACGCACCAAGCATCAGGCTAATTTGATTGCATTCAGCCATCGTAGCTCAGCCCTCCGGAAGATCTTTCAATAATACGCGCAGGCGATTGCGCGCATAATGAAGCCGGCTCATCACCGTGCCGCGAGGACAATTCAACGCCTCGCTGATCTCGTCGTAGGATAATCCTTCCACCTCGCGTAAAAGTATCACTGTGCGATGTTCCGGCGTCAACTCCTCGAGCGCCGCGGTAAGGCGGGCCGAGAGTTCCTTGCGGCTGGCAGTTTTGAACGAATCGCCGGTGTTGCTGGGCAACCGGCGGATCTCATTTTCGGCATCCTCGCCGCGCAGCACGACGTGGCGGCCTTCGCGCCGCCAGAAATCGATCGCAAGATTGGCGGCGATCCGGTAGAGCCAGGTCGAGAAGCTCGAGCGCGATTCGAACTTCGACAGGTTCTCATACGCCCGGACAAAGGTTTCCTGTGCGAGTTCGATTGCATCATCCTGATTGTGAACCACGGACAGCGCTACATTTGCGACCCGACGCTGGTAACGCTCGACCAGGACTCCGAAGGCTTCTTTGTCGCCCTTCCTTGCCCGTTCGATAAGTTCGGCTTCGTCGCCGTCCTGGCGTCCTGGGGTTCCCAATTCGTTAGACGCGGGCACGGGTCACGAAATTCAGCCGAATTTTCATTTTCCCCCGCCCATTTCGGCCCAATTGGGGCCCCATTTGAGGTCTGCCTTGAGCGGCACCCGCATCGTGGCGACGCCTTCCATCTCCGCCCGCGCGGCCTCCGAGGCTTGCGCAAGGGCGTCTTTTCGCACTTCGAGAAGCAGCTCGTCATGCACCTGCATCACGAGCACGGCTTCCATACCGGTGTGCCGAATCTGGCTATGTAGCCTGATCATGGCGAGCTTGATCAAGTCCGCGGCGGTTCCTTGAATAGGCGTATTTATGGCGATCCTCTCGGCTTGCGCCCTGGCGCCGCCTGGCGCGGCCGACAGTTCCGGCAGGTAGCGCCTGCGCCCGTACATCGTGGTCACGAAACCGTCGGTCCGGGCGCGCGTCAGCGTCTCTTCGAAGTACTCCCGCACACGAGGCAGCCGCTCGAAGTACCGCTTGATGTAATCCTGCGCGGCGGCCAGAGGAATCCCGAGCTGCGCGGCCAGGCGCTGCGGCCCCATCCCATAGATGAGGCCGAAGTTGATCGTCTTGGCGACCCGGCGCGCGTCGGCGTCAACCTTGCCCGCGCTGACCCCGAGCAGCTCGGTCGCGGTGCGCGCGTGAATATCCTCACCGCGCTGGAAGGCGTCAACCAAAGTAGGGTCCGCCGACAGATGCGCCAGCACCCGCAGATCGATTTGCGAATAGTCCGCCGAGAGCAGGATAAAGCCCTCGCGCGCGACGAAGGCGCGGCGAATCCGGCGCCCCTCCTCGCTGCGGGTCGGAATATTCTGCAGGTTCGGGTCGGTCGAGCTTAAGCGTCCGGTCGCGGCGACCGCCTGATGAAACGTGGTATGCAGCCGGCCGTCGGCGCGGTCGATCAATCCGCCTAGCGCGTCAGCGTAGGTCGATTTCAACTTCGCGATCGAGCGGTACTCGAGCAGCTTCGCCGGCATCGGATGCGCCGCCGCGAGCTTCTCGAGCGTGTCGGCGTCGGTCGAAAAGCCGCTCTTGGTTTTCTTGAGGCCCTTGGTCGGAAGCTTGAGCGTGGTGAACAGCACGTCGCGCAACTGAATGGGTGAGTTGAGGTTAAGCTCGCGGCCCGCGAGCTCGTAGCATTCGCGTTCCAGGCGCTTCAACTGTTCGCCGAACTCGTCGCCGATCTTCTTCAGCGCGTCGGCGTCGATTCCGATTCCCGTCGCTTCCATCTCGGCCAGGATCGCGGCCACCGGCATCTCGATATCGCGAAACAGCGGCGCGAGGTTGGCGTCGCGCATCCTGGTCGCGAGCAAAGGATGCAGCGCCGCAATAATGTCGGTGCGCGCGTGCGATTCGGCGCGCGGTCCCAGCGGCGCGAGATGCTCGTGATACATATCGTCGAGCGAGGGTTCCACCTGTCCCGAATTGACCAGGAACCCCGCGATCATCGTGTCGAAATCGACCCCGCGCAGATCGATCCCGAGCCGGGCCAGGCGGCTGAGGTGAGTCTTGAAATCGTGACAGGCTTTGAGCGGCGTGGGCGCGGACAGAATCTCCGCCATTTGGCCGATCAGCTCGCGGTCGATGACGAAAGACTCGCCGGGCTTGGATTCTTCGATCGCGCGAACGGACAGGCGCTCGCTGCCGGCCGCGTCGGTGGAAAGATCGATCGCGATTCGCCCCGCGGATTTGAGCGCGGCGACGATCGTATCGATATCGGCGTGACTCGCCTGTGACTGCGCCGCTGCGGGACCCATCGGCAACTCGGCCTGGCTCGGGGCCAGCTCGGCCAGCATCGAGTGAAACTCGAGCTCGCGCATCAGCTCGGCGGCGGCGCGTTCGTCGATTCCTTTCCATTCGAAATCGTCGGGTCCGACTTCGAGCGGCACGTCAAGATCGATGCGCACCAGTTTGCGCGCGAGTTCGGCGTCGGCGCGATGCGTCCGGAGCAGCTCCATCACTTTCTTCGCGCCGCGAATCTCGCTGCGCTCGACCTCGTCGAGACGCTGGTACAGGTTGTCCAGATCGCCGAACTTCTGAATCAGCGCCGAGGCGGTCTTCTCGCCGATTCCGGGCACGCCCTTGACGTTGTCGATGGTGTCGCCGGTGAGCGCCTGGATATCGATCAGCGCGCGCGGCTCGACGCCGAAGCGTTCCTTGATCTCGCGCGCCGAGATGCGCCGATCGCGCATCGTGTCCCACAGCGTCACGTGCGGACCGACCAGTTGCATGAAGTCCTTGTCCGCCGTGACCAGCACGGTCTCGATGCGCTGTTTGGCGGCGCGCGCGGCGAGAGTGCCGATTACGTCGTCGGCCTCGTAGCCGTCGATCACGATCTTCTTGATCCGCATCGCATCGACCGCGCGATGGATGTACGGAATCTGGCTGCGGAGATCGTTTGGCGTCTCGGAGCGGTTCGCCTTGTAGTCCGAGAACAGGTCGTCGCGGAAGGTCTTCCCCGGCGCGTCGAACACCACCGCGATATGCGAGGGTCGCGCGTCCTTCAAGAGCTTCACCAGCATCCGGATAAAGCCGTAGACCGCGTTGGTCGGAATTCCGCGCGAGTTGTTGAGCTGCGGCAGCGCGAAGAAGGCGCGAAAAATATACCCGGAACCGTCAACCAAAATCAGCTCGCGCTTCGCATCCGCCATGGCATGAAACTACCCGATGCGAGAGCCGAAGCAACAGCGCCGCGCGGGATCGATTTGCCGCGAGGTCCGAGCGGAGCAGCGCCCTATCAAGAGAGAAGAACGGTCCGAGAGGATGGCTGCGTACAAGCTGCGCACGATTTTGCGAGGCTGTCGATTTTCTCGGAGACGCTCAATTGGTGTCATCCTGAGCCGCAGGCGAAGGATCTCCGCGAAGCGATTAGTGCAACCGGCCTGGGTTCTTCGCATTAATCGCTTCGCGGAGATCCTTCACTCCGGCAGCCTCCGCTCAGGATGACGGACACGAGCTCGCCATTTCTCGACACCCCACTTTGGGCAAACTGATGCCTTGGATTTTTGATATTGGACATTTTTCGGTGGGTTCGTTTGGTATCTTTTCTAGTGGCTCAAAAAATAAACTCCTTGAAGACGCTGGCGTTTTCTGCCAAATGGGTTCGTTTCTGTAGCTTTTTCGGTAGTCGATTTTTGGACCACCTGAGGCCGCGCGGTTCGGCTTGCGCCGAAGGCGGACCGGCCGTCCGCCGCCATTGACGCAGACGGCACTGCCGCAGAAAGCTTTGCGCGATGCATCGATAGAGTGTGCGAACGCCGAGGGCGAGATTCCTCGCGACGGCTGCCACTCACGGCGGCGAGCTCGACGCGATATTCGCTGCCGGCACGTGCTCGGAATGACACCAGGGCGCGAGGATCGAGTGTCATTTCGAGCGCGAATCGATTGCCAGCCCCGTGTCGTGCGCAGAGACTCGCGCTGCGTGCGTCGCGAGAAATCTCGCCCGTCGCGAGGGCATGCCTTCGGAATGAGGCGGCCAAAATAGCGCGAAATTGTGAGCGGTTTCCTTCCACGGGAACAGTTTTGCACGAAGTGGAATCGG
>JBAPSR010000509.1:0-2523 GCA_049281755.1 Binataceae bacterium (SeqCode) | reverse complement strand
CGGATAAACATGAACCGCTTGCGCGGACGATTCCTGGTTGCCTTCCTGCTCCTGCAGCTGATCCCGACCATCGCGATCGCGATGTTCTCGCTGTCCTACACGATCAAAAACGTCGTCAACGGTATCGCCGATTCCGGCAACCTGATGACCGAGCAGATCTACCAGCAGATCCGCACGACGCTTGAAACTTCGCACACCGATCCCGCCAGCGCATTGAAGAGCGACGCCGCGCTCAAGTCTATGCTCGCCTCGACGCAGGCGTTCGGATGGGCGGTCGTGCGCGCGCGCGTGCTCGATCCGCAGGGAATCGTGATGGTCGCGCCCGACGACGAGGACGGCGGCAAACCGCAACGCCAGTTGCCCGCGATGAGCGTGCTGCAGGACACGCTGTCAAGTTGGTGGCCGACAGCGTCACTCCATGCGTTGTCGGTCGAGCGGGAATACGCGATCGCGCGGCCGATCGAGATCGCCGGCAAACCCTTCGCAACCGTCTCCGTGACTATCACCACTGCGCTTATCGCCGCACAAGCGCGCAGCCTTGCGCTGGTCTTTGCCGCGTTTATCGCGGTCGATCTGATCGCGGTCACCGTCGCCGCGACCCTGCTGCGCAACCTGATGTTCCAGGGCTTCAGCCTGATCGCCGCCGGACTCGGCCGCTCCGATGAGGCGCGCTCGATCGAGGGCGCGGGCAACGACTTAAGCGGCCTTGCCGATCGCTTCAAACGCCTGTCACGCCAGGTCCATACGGAGTCCGGCCGCTGGGAGACCAAGCCCAGCCACGCATTCGAAATGATTCGATCGATCCGCGACGGCGTGATTCTGCTCGACGGCGACGGCGTCTTGCTGTTCGCCAACCCGGAGGCGCACCAGGTCCTGGGCATCCCACGCACCGGCAGCGCGGAAGGAAGGATGCTGCGCGTGCTCTTGCGCAAGAACCATCCGCTGGTCCTGATGGCGGAGGCGGCGATCGAGTCCGGCGCGGAGGCGCACGACGTTCCGATCAAGGCCGACCATCCCGATTCCGAGCGCGCCTCGATGCTGGTGTCGTTCTTCCGGCTTGGCAGCAGCCGAAGCCCGATGGGCCTGCTGCTGGTGCTGCGCGACATGAACGCGGTTCACGAACTGGAAAGCGTAGTGGAATTTTCGAGCCGGCTGGCTCGCCTGGGTGCGTTGATTTCCGGGGTCGCGCATCAATTGCGCAGCCCGCTCCAATCGATGAGCTTGCGGATCGGCTTGTTGCGCGACGACGCCACTGCCGGCCGCGACGTCGGCCGCCATCTGGATCATCTGCGCAACGACGTGCGGCGGCTCGATCAATCGGTCGAAGCGATGCTGCGCTTCATGCGTCCGGCTGAGCTCAAATTGAGCGAGTTCAATCCCAACGATCTGCTGACCGAGTTGAGCTCGAGCATCAAACCCGGCAACGTGACGGTAGCTTTGCGGTTGGATTCCGGTTTACCCTCAATTCGCGCCGATCGTGCGATGGTTTCGGAAGCGCTTGCAAACCTGATCCAGAACGCGGTACAGGCGATGCCGGGCGGAGGAGCAGTGACGCTGCTCAGCACGGCGCGCGGCGGGATAGTCGAGCTCGAGGTTTCGGATCTTGGCGACGGTATTCCGCCGGACAAAATGGAACAGATATTCGACCTGTACTACACCACCAAACGCGAAGGTAATGGACTTGGACTGCCGCTCGCGCTACGCGCAATCGAGTTGAACCAGGGGACGATTGAGATTGCATCCACCGTTGGCGAAGGAACCACCTGCACGGTCAAATTTCCGGTCGCTGCCGATGCGTCCCGGCTCTCTATCGACCCGCGCGATTCGAACTAGCCGGGGCCTCGAAGCGTTGTACACTGCCGCCGCCTTTCTTGGCGTCGCGATACTCGCAGTCGCGTTCGCCGCGTGCTCCACCTGGCAGCCGTTCTACGAGCCACCCGCCACTGTCACGCCCGAGGCGTCTGCGACGACAGCAGCATCGCCGATACCGCAGACGACTGCGTCAGCACCATCTCCATCCGCGATACCAAGTCCTGCGGCGATGCCCGCAGTCAAACCGGCTGCTGGCGCCGCCGGCCAGCCGGTCGCTGCGCACCACAAGGATCCATCTGCGTCGACCGCCGCTGCGACTCCAGCGCTGATCACGGATTCGTCGGCCGAACAACGCGATGCAGCCGCCAAATCGGTCGAGGAGGTGAGCGTATCGATTGCACGAATCGATCGCAGTCGCCTGAGCGCCGCCGACGCCGAGAGCTACGACTTGGCGGCCAACCTGCTCACCAGCGCGCGAAAGTCTCTGGCCGGCAAACAATACGAGGCAGCGACGAGCCTCTCGCACAAAGCCTCCATCTTGATAGGCACACTCTCGACCCGCTGATCGGGCCGTGCAAAAGCTCTGTCTTCGAGCGTATAATTTCTGCACGGTCGGTAATTGTTTCCGGTCACGACTTAATTAACCCAATCGATTGCTAGCCTTTTCTCGGTACGAAAGTTGCGCTATTACCCCGTGAGGTTTCAGCGATG